>CAUUGB010000001.1:0-86441 GCA_963544615.1 uncultured bacterium
ATCACTGTATTGTCGCGAGGCACACTAGGGTGCCTTTTTTAATAAATAAAAGGAAATCATGAAAAAAAAACAACGTGCTCAAGCAGCGGTAGCGCAAAAGGTAGCGCGCAGTGAATTTTCTGCCGTGATTGCCCAAATTGAGGCAGAGCGTAAAATTCCTGCCGAGCAAATTTTTTTAGCCATTGAAGCTGGACTACTTGGTGCTTATCGCAAACAAATGGGTGGGGAACAAGATATTCCTCTTGACCCTAAATTTCATTATTGGGCTAGGGTAGATCGCAATCAAGGTAGCATGCAAGTTTTTGCTGCTCCCCGACTTCATCCCGATAGTGAAGATGATTTTAGTTTTGATGAAAGTCAAATTAAAGATGTTACCCCAGCTGGCTTTGGCAGAATTGCCGCCCAACTAGCCAAGCAAATTATTTTGCAAAAAATGCGTGATGCTGAGCGGGAGCAAATTATTGCTGATTATCAAGATCAAGTGGGGAAAATGGTTACCGGACAGGTGCTGCGTATGGAAGGTCCTAATGTGCTGTTTGACCTTGGCAGGGGTAATGCCACTATGCCGCCACGTGAGCAAATGCGGGGGGAGTTTTACAAAAGTACTGCGCGCTTAGCGGTGCTCATTAAAGAAATTGGTGAAGTTAATGGTTATAAAACTATTATTGTTTCTCGCGCCGACAAACGATTGGTAGAGTTGCTTTTTGCCCGCGAAGTGCCCGAGATTGCCACGGGAGCAGTGCAGATTAAAATGATTGCTCGTGAGGCCGGCATTCGCACCAAGGTGGTGGTAGTCAGCAACAGTGCTTCTAGCATTGATCCGGTGGGTTCATGTGTGGGACAGCGGGGAGTGCGGGTACAAGAAATTATCAAAGAGCTCAATAATGAAAAAATTGATATTATTCCTTACTGTGAGGACCGCTTAAAAATGATTGAGGTAGCTTTGTCGCCAGCAGAAAATTTGCAGGTGGAATTTGATGAAGAAAAAAATTTAGCCACCGTGACTGCCGCTAGCGATGATCAGGCTTTACTGGCTATTGGTAGAGGGGGACAAAATGTTCGCCTGGCTGCCAAACTTTTGGGTATTTCTATTAAAATTAAAAATACTGCTGGTCAGGTTACCAGTCAGGCAACAGGTAGAGAGGAATACGAAATTGACAGCTTTGGTTTAGATGACGCCACCCGTGAAGTGTTAATTAATGCCAAGCTTACCAACAGTAGCGATATTTTGCGTTTTCAAAATCGCTTAGAAGAAAATTCAGCTTTAAGCGATGAGGTGAAAAATTTAATTATTAAAAAAGCTACTCAGCAAACACAAGTTGACGAACAGCGAGAAACGCCCCCAGCGTCAGCTGCTTTGTCACCGGAAAATAAAAAGTAAGTGCCCTAAGTAGCGAGTAACAATATGGCAATTAGTAAAAAACCACCAGTCATTACCATTATGGGTCATGTGGATCATGGTAAAACTTCGCTGCTGGATTATTTGCGTCAGAGCCATTTAGCTGCTCGGGAGCATGGTGGGATTACCCAGCACATTGGGGCTTATCAAATTACCTACAAGAACCAGGCGTTAACTTTTATTGACACTCCCGGTCACGCCGCTTTTGGCAAAATGAGAGAGCGGGGCGCGGCCATTACCGATATGGTGGTTTTAGTGGTGGCTGCCAATGACGGGGTGAAACCGCAAACCATTGAATCTATCAGACACATTAAAAATGCTGCCGTACCAGTGGTAGTAGCATTAAATAAAATTGATTTACCAGATATTAATGTTTTGCAGGTTAAATCGCAATTAGCAGAGCAAGAAATTGTCACCACTGACTTTGGGGGTGATGTAGAAGTGGTGGAGATTTCTGCCAAAACTGGCAAAGGGGTAGATAAACTTTTAGACACCCTGCTGATTACTGCCGAATTACTCGAACTTCAAGCTGACTCGGCGGCTCCACTACAAGCGGTGGTTATTGAGGCAGCTCGTGATCCTGCTCGGGGTTGTTTGGCCAGTGTAATTGTGCAGCAAGGCACTCTGAGCTTAAAGCAAAATATTTATACTCCCAGTGCTAGTGGCAAAGTGCGTAGCATTATTGCCGCCACTGGAGCCTCATTGAAACAACTTTTACCCGGTGATCCAGGACAAATTATGGGCTGGAAAGCTTTGCCTCAGGTGGGGGAAATAATTAGCGCTCAAGCTCCAGCAGAAGTAGCGCAGTTAGCCCCAAATCAAAGCGTCACCCTTAATTTAGATATTTTTACCTCCAAGCCGAAACTGCGTTTATTGCTTAAAGCTGACACTCAGGGCACTTTGGAAGCAATTGTGCAAAATTTTGATTCCGAGAGTATTGATTTAATTTATGCCGATATTGGCGAAGTGAGTGATAGTGATGTAGAAATGGCTAAAACTGCCGCAGCAAAAATTTTAGCTTTTCAAGTTAAAGTACCTGGACGCATTCAGCAATTAGCCAAAAGCCAGCAAGTCACCATTAAGTCATATAAAATTATTTATGAGTTAATTGAGTATTTGCAAAAGAAAATGCTCAAGCTTTTAGAACCCACCATTGACGAAGTAGTCACTGGTGAGGCTAAAATTGCCCAAATTTTTCAGATGAAGGGTTTGCATATTGCTGGAGTTAAAGTACAAAGTGGAGAAATTAATAAAAATGATAAATTACATTTGCTGCGCGGTGAAGAGATTATTGTCGACCCGGTGATTACTTCAATGATGCATGGCAAGCAAGAAATCAGTCGCCTGAAAACTGGTGATGAGGGTGGTTTGGTTTTTAAGCAAAAGCGCCTTGATTTTCAAGAGGGTGATTTGCTGCGCGCTTACCGGGTGGAAGATTAATTTTTTCTTAAACAAATTTGGTGATGGTTTAGCTGGCGGCAGCGAGGTGTTTTTGGAGTTAAAAAAACACCCGCTGAAACAGCGGGTGTGAATTTTTATCTTGACTTTTTCTAGCAATTGCCACTAGCAGCAGCGGCTTGATCGCTGAGGGTGGTATCACAAAAAGGCAAAGCATTGTCACTACTGCAGCAGATAATGTTCTTTAGCCCATTGGCATTGCGTCCCCCAAAGTTACTTTCCTGCACCTTTTGAGTGTCATTAATCATAAAAGTAGGAGAACCACTCACTCCAGCTGCTTCTGCAGCTTGATTATCGGCGCGAGCAAATTTAGGTCCGCGACTGGCAGTTTTCATGCAACTTTCCACATTAGCCACATTAACGCCAGTTTGTTTTAAGCAAGTTTCACTGCTGGCAGTTCCACCGGCGCTGGCAGCATAGCAGCCGACATAATCCCAGTATTTGGCTGCTTGTTCTTCGCGAATACAAATTTGTCGCAAGCCCTCAATGCCCTCAGATTCGCCATGCATGGCGGTGGCAGTACCATCATCATTAATGGTTTGAAAAAAGTAGCGCACCTGAAAATTTTTGGCGATTTCTGGAGCTTGTTTAATTGTGTCCAGCATTACTTGCTGTGCTTGTTTACCATAAGGACAATCAGCTACGATGTAAGCGGTGAGCTTGGGAGTGGCATTTTTGTCAATGGATTCGCAGTTAGCGGCAGAAACTTGACCGTCGCCAGCATCATTTTGTTGGCCTTCACTATTCTTGAGTAAATCTTCTACAGGAATACCCTCAACAAAAAAGGTTTTGGCGTCACCGGTAATGTATGAGGTAAATGGTTGTTCCACTCCCTCAAAAGCAATGGTAAATTTATAAATATTGCCCACGTGTTCTGGTTTGCCAATTTCTTTAACCTTCATGCCTCCTGCTAACGGTTCCAAAATTTGGGGTAGTTGTTTTTCTAGGGCACCTACACTTTCGCCTGCGGCAATACTGGGGAAAGTTTTTGAGCCGAGTAGTGCGACTGCTACTCCCAAAAGACAACCACCGACAAAAGTGGTCAGAGAAAATTTTGGCGTTTTGCCCATTTGTTTTTCTTTAATTTTGTTTGCTTCTAGCTTTTGTAATTCTGCTTTTGCTTGAGCAACCACATCTACCACTTGCTCTGAAGACCCCTTAGTCTTACTTGAGCTCGCTGACTTTTTTGTTTTACTGGTTTTATTTTTAGCTTTTGTTGCCATATTTTTTTATCAATACTTGCTTGATTAATCTTTTGCTAATTTCACTTAAATATAATCGCGCAGTACTGAAATCCTTTCTATTATTGCTTGGTGATAAACAATATTATCAATCTGGTTTAATCTATCTTAATTTTAGCAAATGTCAATAGCTAAATTTTAATTTCCACCAGTTAAAACAATGTTAAACTTCAAGTTTTAATCTAACTGCTCCACTACCACTCCATTTTTCAGTCGCAGGGTACGCTGATTAGTGGAGCCCTTAAAAAATAAATCTACGCTGCGTTTGGCAAGCACAAAAGGTCCATCAACTAAAATATCAATTTGTTTGAGCAAATCACGCCAAGCTTTTTCTCCTTGCTGGAGTTCTTCAAAACAGTAACCGGTAAAAGTCCAAACGTTCCAGCCCACTGTATGGGCAAATTTGGCAATTTCTACCAAAGGGGCGGCTTGGAGAAATGGTTCGCCTCCAGAGAGAGTAATCCCATCTTGCATTTTGACTTTTTTTAACTGGGCAATAATTTTTTCGCTGTCGCTTTCAAAGCCACCGTTGACATCCCAAGTTTGCGGATTGTGACATCCAGGACAGCCGCGTTTACACCCTTGGACAAAAATAGTAGTGCGCAAACCGACTCCATCCACAATGGAGTCAGTCACCAGCGGGCTAGCTAAGCGAATTTTCATTGCTTTAAGCTTTCTTGAGAACTTAGAGTGTGTTTAACTCGGTCACGCTCTTCAGCTTGTTTACCGTCATTCCAGCGATCGAGGGTGCCTACTAAGTAGCCAGTAATGCGTCTAATCCGCTCAAATTTTGCCTGACCATCTTTTTCACTTCTGCCGCACGCAGGGCAAGTATCGCCAATAATGCCGGTATAGCCACACACGGGATCTCGGTCTACTGGGTGATTGACACTGCCATAGCCAATGCCAGCCTCTTTCATTTTTTTAATAATACTGTGAAAAGCACTTAAGTTTTTGAGCGGATCACCATCAAGTTCAATATAGGTAATATGACCAGCATTGCACAAAGCGTGGTAGGGAGCTTCGCGCTCAATTTTATCTAAGGCTCCAATGTGATGATACACGGGTACGTGAAAAGAATTAGTGTAGTAATCTCGGTCGGTAACGCCAGCAATGTTACCAAATCTTTGCCTATCTAAAGCCACAAAACGTCCGGCAATGCCTTCGGCAGGGGTAGCTAGTAAGGTAAAATTTAGCTGATGTTTTTTGCTAGTGCGGTCGCAGTAGTCGCGCATGTGTTTGATAATTTCCAAACCTTTCTCTTGCGCTTTTTTGCTCTCGCCGTGATGAGTGCGCATCATGGCCACTAGTGCTTCTGCCAAGCCAAAAAACCCAATCGACAAAGTGCCGTGTTTAATGACTTCTCTTAAAGTGTCATCGGGTTTGAGTTTGCTGCTACCATACCATACTCCTTGTCCCATTAAAAAAGGAAAGTTGCGTACGGTTTTGTTAGCTTGTACTTGAAAGCGCTCCAAGAGTTGATTGGTTACTAATTCGAGTTTGGCATCTAAGTCGCGGTAAAATCCCACCCAGTCAGCTTTGCTGTGAGCATTTTCTCCCACTATACCATTAGCAATGCCAATCGCTACTAAATTAATCGTGGTAAAAGAGATATTGCCTCTTTGAGTAATTTTGCCATCACTTTCGGGGAAAATACTCCCAAACACTCTGGTGCGGCAACCCATGGTAGCAATTTCGCTGTTGTAGTCACCTTTTTTATAATACTGCAAATTAAATGGCGCATCTAAAAAGACAAAATTGGGGAAAAGTCTTTTGGAAGAAACTTCCATGGAGCGCAAAAACAAATCGTAATTAGGATCGCTGGGGTTATAATTGACTCCCTCTTTCACCTTAAAAATAGCAATGGGGAAAATTGGCGTTTCACTTTTGCCCAAACCGTTCCAAATTGCTTGCAGCAAAGCCTCACTCACTAATCTCCCCTCAGGAGTGGTGTCGGTGCCAAAGTTAATTGAGGTAAAAGGTACTTGGGCGCCAGCACGTGAATGCATGGTGTTGAGGTTGTGAATTAGTCCCTCCATCGCTTGAAAAGTTTCTTTTTTGGTGTCTTGATTAGCTTGAGTTTGTACCGTTTGCAAATCTTTTTTACTTAATTTGCTTGATAGTTGCTTGTTGAGCTCAGTCAGTAATTTGCCCGCTAATGCTTCACCCAACTTAGCATAGTTGAGTTTGTCACTGTAAGTTGTTAGTATTGTTCGCAGCTTGCCAATCGGCACTTTAAGTTCATATTTACACTCTAAGAGTTTGGCTAAATTGGTAGTAAAGTATTTAATAAAAGATTTTTTGACTCCTGGTGCTAATGCATAATCAAAGTGAGGAATACTTTGTCCGCCATGTTGTTCATTTTGATTAGATTGCAGCACAATAGCACTTAAGGCTGCATAACTGCTGATACTTTGGGGTTGGCGAATAAAACCATGCCCGGTAGAAAAGCCATGCTCAAAAAGTTTGCAGATATCAATTTGGCAACAAGTGAGCGTGCCCATAGGGAAAAAGTCTAAATCATGAATGTGAATATCACCTGCTTCGTGAGCGCGATAATGCTCTGGTTTCATCATGGCAACTTTGGCAAATTCTTTGGAACTTTCGGCGCCGAATTGGAGCATGGTGCCCATGGCAGTATTACCATCTACATTAGCGTTGGAGCGTTTGAGATCATTTTTGCTGGCTTTATCAAAAGCAATCCCAGCGAAAGTTTGCATGAGCCGTGATTTTGCTTCTCTCAGCCGCGATCTTTCTTGGCGATAGAGAATATAGGCTTTGGCTACATCGTATTGGTCTGCCGCCATTAAAGCCCGCTCCACCACATCTTGCACTTGTTCAACGGTGGGGATTTTTTTGACAAATTGTTTCTCTAGGGTGGCACAAACTTTTTGAGCCACATCTTGGGCTAAGTGCAGGTCATGCACCCCCTCGGAGATGAGTGCGCCAGTAATGGCATGGGTAATTTTATCTGGATAAAAAACTTCTTTGCGACCATCTCTTTTTTTAAAAAATTTAATTTTGCTTTTGTTCATGATGCCTTTTTTGCTGGCTAGTGCCAAGCAACTAATTAATACTTTCCGCTTTGTTTTTGCTACACATACTACATATTGTGGTTAAGCATTTAGTGGGACACTAAATATAGGATTAGAGTCAATATTTGTCAACTGTGGTTGGTGACAGTAGCAATTGGCTTTAGTCAAGAGAGAGTCCATTGGCGCTGAGGATTTTTGTTTGTCGCTTTGGGAGAAAACGCGCTATGGGTGGCAGTTTTACCGATGGTCTTAATTTGCTGGGCGCTGACAGTTAAGTTTGGGGCTTAATTAAGTCGTGATGACTTGGTGGTGACAGCAGCAGTGGTAGCTGCTGGTGCAGATAAACCCCCTGATAATACTAATTAATGCTGGCTATGGGTTTTATTCACAAGTGTTTTTCCCCACAGTAGTGCGCTGATACATTTTATTAAACTAGTCTTGTCCAAGTGGAATACTTATTGATATAATCAGAGCCATGAAATGGTTAGGTAAAATTAATCAGCGCTTTTTTGGGCAGGTATTTTTGGTAATTACTTGCCTCTTGGTTTTTTTATTTACCAAATCTACTTCAGTACAAGCAGTGTCATTTTGGTTATGCTCTAATTCTGGGTGGACAGGTAAAGCGGGTTGGATTCGCACTGGAGAATATCCAGATGGTACGCCGGAAGAAATAAGCAAAGCTGCGGCAGATTGTAATAGAAAGGCTCATGAAGGAGGCTTTCAAAACAACTGTATAATTGCTAGTAGCAATACTCCACCCAATGAGGTTTGTCAGGAAAAACCTAAAAATGTATATCACGTTTCTTGTTGTAAGCAAAATAAAGACGGTGTTAATACGGGAGTAATTAATGAAAACGTGGAAGCTTCTAGTCCACAGATGGCAATAGCAGAAGTGCAGTCCAAGTACCCATTTATTGGCTCTTGTTCTACAGATAAAGTTAAAACTAATGATGAATGCAGTGGTTTAGGTCTGCCTAAGCCTGAGCCAAAACCCTCTGACAAAATCCGCATCACCGACCCTGGTATAGTCGGTCACATCTTATCCAGTATGAACCCACTTGGCAGTGCTAAAATTTGTAGTGATGGCCAGTTAACCATCGGCTGTATTTTAAGCTATATCGTCAACAAGATTATTTTCCCTCTCTCCACTATTTTTCTCTTACTGATGATAATTTGGGGTGGTTACAAAATTGTCTCTGGGAGTATGGCGGGAGCACAAAATGCAGTTCAAGCCGGTAAACAGCGCTTAATTGGTGCTATCTTAGGCTTTATTCTTTTAGCCAGTGTTTACTGGATTTGGCAATTAATTGAAGCTACTACAAAAATTCACATTATGAAGAAGTGGTGGTAAGGGGGGGGGAGGAGATTTTATTTGCTTTATTTTTGTAGTAAAATGTGGGGAGTAAAATATCGGTAGGTTGGTAGGGATGATTGATTAGGTTAATGGTGGTTAACAAGTAGCAGCAGTTTGCTTAAAGCATGCATTTACTAAATACAGCCTTAAATAAATTAAGCTATCGGCGTTGGTTGATTTTTCTCTTGGGGATATTTTTTCTTGGGTGCACCTCTTTGAGACCAGTTGCAGCTGAGGAAGTTTTTTACTTGTCGTTTTGTGAGGGCACTACTTGTACTGTCAAAGAGTATCATGCTTCTAATCAAAACGCCGCCCAAAACAAATGTATTGGTGAATTGGTGAAAGCTGGCTACACGATTGATGGTAATGTGATGTGCGAACCGGTAGCGCCTGGTAGTAGCCCTAATTGTGGCAAAACTTGCCAACCCAAAGAATACTCATTTTCTTGTTGCTTTAAAGTCACATCAGAATTAGAACATCGTGCTTGTGTATCTAAGGGAAAAATTCAAGCTGCTTCTAAAAAAGATGCAGAAGAAATAGTAAGAAAAAAGATGACGGGGTGGCCTGCTGCTGACGAGTGTTTTTTGGATGATAATTGTGGAGGGATTGATTGTGATAAAAAATATAATCCTGATGCTAAACCCAAACCCAATCCTCACACAATCGACATCACCGACCCTGGTGCAGTCGGTCACATCTTATCCAGTATGAACCCACTTGGCAGTGCTAAAATTTGTAGTGATGGCCAGTTAACCATCGGCTGTATTTTAAGCTATATCGTCAACAAGATTATTTTCCCTCTCTCCACTATTTTTCTCTTACTGATGATAATTTGGGGTGGTTACAAAATTGTCTCTGGGAGTATGGCGGGAGCACAAAATGCAGTTCAAGCCGGTAAACAGCGCTTAATTGGTGCTATCTTAGGCTTTATTCTTTTAGCCAGTGTTTACTGGATTTGGCAATTAATTGAAGCTACTACAAAAATTCACATTATGGGTAAGTGGTGGTGAGGGGGAATTTTAATTGACAGCAGCTTTGTTTTTGTGCTAAACTGGTGCTATGGTAGAGTTGAGTAGTTTGGGAGTTAAAAAAAGCCCGCAACAGGTTAATTTTATTGTCGCGGCGGTGGATGGTTTGCAGCAATTACTCCAGAGAGTTTTTTTGGTGGTAGTGGTTTTAGCAGCTTTAGTGGTGGTATTTTGGTTAGCAACGGGCAGTTATTTAGCTTACCGCACTAGCGAGCGGGATAAATTAATTACTCAGGTGAATCAAGTGGTGACTAGTTTGGAAGCTACCAGAGATTTTGAGCGTCGTTTTATTGTCACCCGCGACAAATTGGAACTTTATGGTGAAATTAATACCAATGAAAAAATGGTTGATTTGTTTCCGCGTTTGAGTGCTTTAGTGCCTTATGGGGTGAGACTGCAAAGCATGTCCATTGCCCCGCAAACGGTAATTATTACTGCTTTAAGCAATGATCTTAATTCACTCACTTTGTTTTATAACAATTTGCAAACTGCTGATGGCAGTCTTTTAGATGATGGGCAGCGTTTTAAGTTGAAAGATTTAACTTATCGCGATGTCTCCAAAGACAGCTCTAATCAAATTGCTGCTAGCGACGGTTACGTGATGTCTTTTACTTTTAATTATTTAATTGAGCCTGTCAGCGCCGCTCAGCAACAAGCAAGTGCTCCCAAGGTTAGCGCTGCCACTCAACTTGAGGCGAGTGCAAGTAGTACTTCAGCCCAGAATTAACACTTTATGTCAGGAGAAAATTTATCAACTTCACTATCTGCCGCAGACAATTTTACTCCCGTAGAGTCAGGTGTAGTTGATACCGAACCCACCAAAATTGAACAACAGCGGCAAAGACAACGTCTCTCTGTCAAACAACAGCTTTCTTTAAGTGTGCTGGTGGCTTTGGTAATTTTGAGCGTTATTTTAGTAGTGGTGGTTCGTCCAGCTTGGGGTAAAATTACTGCTTTAAGTCAAGAAATCCAACAATTAGCAACTGATTTGCAAGCACTGGAGCGTAAAGAAGCACGAGTTAAACAAGCAGATACTGCTTATACCGGTATTGTGGCAGATTTACCAGTGATTGATGCCGCTGTGCCTACTTATTCGCAGGTGCCAGCAGTCATGCGGGTGATGGAAAAAATTGCCAGTGAAATTATTGAAAGTGGTGGGGCTTTGGTAATTAACAAAATCACCATTGCCCAAATGCCCAATGATTTGCCCACTGCGAGTGAATCTGGAAGTAGTAATGCCAAATTGCTCCAGCGCACTCCGGTAGAAGTGAGTCTGAGTTTGCATGGTACCTATGAATCAATCCGTGATTATATTAGTCAGTTGCGCTCCCAGCGTCATAATTACTCTTTAGAAAAAATTGTCTTTTTTTCTTCGGGCAATCAAGAGACTCGTTTTTTGGATGCTAATTTAGTGCTGCGCTATTATTATTATGAATAATTATTATGGATAGACACTTACTTAACAAATTAATTATTTTTGCGGTGCTGATTATTTTTGGCTTGGTGGGTTATTTGGTGGTAGTTAACTTACTCATTCCCCCAGAGGTACCAGTGAGTGCCAATGTGGCTCGGGTATTGCAGGGTAATGTTGACCCCCAGCTTAATACTCAAGCTTTAGCACTGATGCGCTCTAGGAGTGATTATCAGCAAGCCAGCTTAGCTGCTTTTGAAATTTATCTAGAGGATATTATGAATACTGCCAACGATAACACCCAGGTGCTACATTTATTTTTTTTAGATCCCGTCACTCCTTTAGACAGGGATTATCCACGAGTGCTCGAGCATTTGACTGTTGCTACCGCTAGTGGGGCTCCAAGTGAGTGGCAACTGGAGGCAAGTATGGCGGGTAGTTTAATACAGACAGGATTTAATAATTGATTGATAGCAAGCTTTGGCTTGCAACAGTAGTAAAATATGATAGAATGATGAATATGCGTAAATCTGTTTTTATTTTTCTTTTAGCTTTTTTATTATCGGCAACTAGTGCTGCCGCTCAGGGGGTGAGTGCTCCAGCGCGGAGTGTGGCTACACCTCCCGCTCGAGCAGTGGCCGCGGCTAATTCTTCCGCAGTGCCTTTAGCTCCTCCCTCAGTGGTGCCTACTACGCCTACTCCCACCCCAGTGGTAGTGGCGGCTACTCCTACTCCAGTAGCAACTCGTTCAGCTCAGCCAGTTACAGGAGTGGCTGATTACACTTACGCTTTAATGCTGGTTGGCTTACTGCTTTGTGCTGGAGTGGCTTACCGGGTGTATAGCAAAAATAATTAAACCATTAAGGTGAAAATAAAAATATGACAAAAAAAATTCTTTTAGCTTTGTTGCTGTTGACTTTAAGCACTCAGGCAGTAGCAGCCCAGACTTCTATTACTCCTCGCAGTAATACCCAGTTTAGTGCCGCTGCTTCTCCCACTCCCGCCCCAGCGGTAGTCACTCCGGTGCCTACTCCTACTCCGGTGGCGGTAGCCACCACTACCAAAGGTGGGGTGGTTACTAGTGCGGTTAATACTGCTAGCACCACCGCTACCACTAAGGGTGGCATGCCAGTGACTGGCACCATGCATCAGGCAGTGTTATTAGCTTTTTTAGGTTTGTCACTAATGAGTTGGGCAGCCTACAAAGTGGCGCGCGTTTAATCTCGTTTGACTTTTTGTCAGGGTTGATTTTATTAGTGTTTTTTGCTCGTCTTTATGGGAGTGAAAATTTGCGAGTAGCAGTGCTGGAGTTAAAATAACTTCACTCCTGCGGAAGCAGATTTTACTCTTAAAGAAATTCTCCAATTCAACCAAAGAAAATTAGCCTTTTTCCATTTGCCACACTGCTTCTCCCCAGGTGTCCCAGCTGAGGCGATTTTCGTCTGGATTTTGGGGATCAAATTGCTGGGTAACAGCATAAAACAAAGCCATGGGTCGCTGGTAAATATTAGCGCAGCCGTGAGCCACTCCCTCGGGAATGACCAAGAGTTGATTTTTACCGGCTCCTAAAACATAAGTAGCATGGTGGTCAAAAGTGGGGCTGTCTTGGCGCAAGTCGTGCAAATTAACTAGCAGTCTGTCATATGGGGGGCAGAACCAAACATCTTTTTGGTGGAGATGATAGTGATAGGCTTTAATTGCCCCGGGCATCACATAAGACCAATTAAGTTGTCTAATTACCACCTCTTGTGCTACCCCAGCAATTTTACCCTCATCATAGCGCAAAATTTCCGCAAAATTACCATCAACGGTATTAAACCAATTATTAACTACAAGTTCCACTCCTTCAATAGTTTGTTTTTGACTGTAATTTTGTACTTGTGATTGTTGTCGATATTTTTTGTTAATGAACATAGCTTTTTGCCTTTGCTACTGCTTGCTTAATTGTTAATAAAGGAAAATCCAGTGCTGCCTTGAGTTTGCTGTTATCCATGGCAGTGTTTTTTTGATAGGGACGCTGGATAGTTTGCAAATATGCTTGCAGATCACCTTTAGTTACTGAAGCATTAATTTCAAGAGTATCGGCTACCATTTGGGCAAAAGCAAAATCTGACCACTGCTCTCCACTGCTAGCATGATAAATTCCTTGTGGTTGATGTTTGAGGCACCAAGAAAAAATTTTGACTAAATCATCAATATAAGTGGGACCAAAAAAATGATTGCTGAATTGGGGATAGAGAGTTCCTTGCTGCAAACCATTAATCACCCGGTGCAAGGTGTCAGCTTTCTTAAAAGGTAAATGAGTAAAAGGCTGATCAATGCGTAAAATTACATTTTTACCTCCAGCATTAAGAATGGCTTCTTCGCTGGCTGCCTTGGTTTGTCCATACCATTCAATTGGGGCAGGAGCGTCAGCTTCGGTATATAAACCCTCTTTGTCGCCAGAAAACACAAAAGCGGTTGAAGTGTAGAGTAAATACCAACCACGTTTTTGGCAAGCCTTGGCAATATGTTGGCTGCCCACCACATTGGTTTGCCAAGCAGGAGCCAACTTATCTCCTTGCTGTTGCCAAGCAGCATTCACATCGGTAAAAGCTGCCAGGTGGATCATAGCGGTAGCCTGAGGGTATTGCTCCAAAGCGCTCTCTAGTGCCCTTTGGTCGGTAATATCCACCCGCCCATCGTCAGCGCTGCGCAAAGGAGTTAAAGTATAATCTGCCGCCAATAAAGATAAAGTTCGGCTGCCAATTAATCCACTTGCTCCGGTAATAATAATTTGTGGTTTACTGTTCATAGATACTCTCTCTAAGTTACTGACTAGAAGTCTTAAAATTAGCGGCTCGCTTCAGGAGTGGCTGCCACCAACTTTGATGATTTTTATACCAAGCAATAGTTTGGGCAATCCCAGTTTCTAAGCTAACTTGGGGTTGCCAGGAAAGAGTTTGGGCGGTTTGGCTCCAATCCACACTGTAACGGCGATCATGACCGGGTCTGTCGGTAACATAGGTAATTTCTTCAGCTGGATTTTTCCCCATTTGGGTAATGATGATTTCTAGCACTTGGCGATTGGAAACATCTTTTTGCAGCCCTCCTACTAAAAAGGTTTTTCCCTTAACTCCGGCATTTAAGACCGCCTCAATGGCCAAAACGTGGTCTTGTACAAACAGCCAATCGCGCACATTGAGTCCATCCCCATATAAAGGCACTTTTTTGCCTTGGAGAAGATTGGTAATTGCCAGGGCAAAAAGTTTTTCGGGGAATTGATAAGGGCCATAATTATTAGAACAATTAGTAATGGTGTAACTTAAGCCATAAGTATCACCATAAGCGCGCACCAAGTGGTCGCTACCCGCTTTGCTGGCAGAATAAGGTGAGTGGGGGTCATAGGCAGAATTGAGGGTAAACTTTTGCTCGCCTTTAAGTGGTAGGGAACCAAAAACTTCATCAGTGCTAATGTGATGAAAATGACCCACCTTATTTTTAACTACTGCTTCCAGCAGTACCAGCGTTCCTAAAACATTAGTTTGTAAAAAAGCTGTGGGGTTAACAATGGAGCGATCCACATGAGACTCTGCGGCAAAGTGAACAATTAAATCGATATTTTGACACAGCTGATTAACCAACTTTTCGTTGGTAATATCGCCATGCACAAAGTGGTATTGAGGTAGTTTTTCGCAGTCGCTTAAATTAGCTAGATTACCCGCATAGGTGAGAGCGTCTAAGTTAATAATTTGGTCGTGGGGATAAGTTTTTAAGTGATGGCGAATAAAATTGCTGCCAATAAAACCCGCTCCCCCGGTAACTAAAATTTTTCGCTGCATAGATTTTCTTTCAAAGTTAACTGCTGTTGTAGGACATCAATTTTTTCTTGCGCCTTTTCCAGCTTGACTGCTAAATAGCTACTGGTAAAAGCTAAAATCACCAGCCCCATCACGCTCAATCTCCAACACCACCGTCGCCATTGTTTGACTTGGGGGTCGTTGGCAGCAGAGTCAATTTGCACTTGTAACACCCCACTATTATATACCACCGCGCTGGCAGAGCTAACTTAAATTCCCGCTATCATGTTCACTCGAATATTTAACTACCAGTATGGTTTTAGCTTTCCTAGCACTTCAAATTTGCTGTTATAATTTCCCTTATGTCCACTCAAAAAAATTTATTGAGACAAATTTTATTGGCCGCTGTAGATAGCGGTGAGTTATTGGCAATTTATAATCAGATAGATAATCTGGATACTTTTTGGGTGGGCAAAGTGATTAAGTTTGATGAATTAGCAGATACAGTTTTATTTGCAGCATACAATGATGTCGGTTTACGTAGCGGTTGGCGAGTATTGCCATTTGAGCAGATTTGGTAAATTAATCGCTACGATGATTATGTAAAGGCTTTGCAAACTAGTATCACTTTAATTGATAAGGGAGCATTAAATGGATTAATTCAAATGCCTCACCCTCATTTGCCACCTTTATTGGCACTTAAGTCATTAACTTTGTCGGCAATTTTGCAACTTTGTCAGCAACAGCAGTGGTTTACCGGTATGACCTTAAATTTTAGCGGCGACCCAGAAATTTATGGCTATCTTAAAGCTGTTTCTCATGATAGTTTTGTCTTGACTGCTTATTCATTGCTGGGAGAATTAGAGGGTGAACAAACTCTTTTTATCAAAGATATTCAATCACTGGTGTGGCAAAATTATCAGTCTTTAGTGCGCGAGCGTCTGGTTTTGGCTCGCAAACAGTCTGCGGTTTAAATTCCCGCTATAGTGAGGGTGATGGCTTTTAATTTTTAGGTTGAGTGTCTTTGATTTGATGATAAAATTCTAACAAAGTGCGCCAAACGTTAACAACTTTATCTCTGGAGGAATTTTTTTGATAAAAAATTAAGTCAGCAGCAAGTAAACACATGGCACCCACATCACTAAAGTCTTTATCCATAAATAAAAATGATAGCTGCGAATTCAAATTCACATAAGCACTCAGTGATAAATCATTGAGCAAATACGCTTCTAAGAGAAAACAAAAAAGACTTTCTGCTTGTTTTTCATTAATTAATTCTAGCTGCTTAATTTGGAGAGTTTTTAGGTAAGTGGTGAGTTTTGCTGCTGCTGATTTTGAGACATATTGGTGTGTAACTGGTAGATATTTATTTGGTGGCATAGTTTGTTTGACATCACCAACACCTCTATTTTGGTAGTTGTGAAGCATTCCGATTATAGTATATGTTTTAAATTATTAAGGCAATTACTTTATCTTAAGTGAGTGGAGAGAAAAATTTGCTCAATAATGCGTGTGAGCTAAAACTACCTACTGGTAGCATTGAGCCGGAGTTATGATGAGAGTGTGATATACTCTCTTACATCCATGGCAAAAAAACAACCTAATTTACTCCGTCAATATTTATGGATTTTATTGCTAACCGTGGGGTGTTTTTTGCTGGCTTTACCCAGCCGTTTTACTCTTTGGGGAGTAAATTTTGACAAAAGCCGTCTCCACTTAAAAGTTGGGGAAAAAGATTGGCATTTGGCAGTGCCACTACAATTGGGTTTAGATTTAGCTGGGGGCGTGCAATTAACTCTCAAAGCAGATATGTCACGCATTGCGCCAGCAGACCGCTTAGCTGCTTTAGAGTCGGCAGTGGAGGTAGTGCGCTCGCGGGTAGACGCTTATGGTTTGGCAAGCCCTAATATTCAAACTGCCGTTTATGGCGATGATTATCGGGTGCTAGTGGAGCTGCCAGGATTAAGCGATGTTTCCCAAGCATTATCTTTAATTGGCACCACTGCCCGCATGGATTTTCGTCTGCAAAATGCTTCTGCTGCTGCCGCTTTAGCAGCTAGTCCGCCAGCGAGTGGGGCTGCTGAGCGCTTACAATATTACTTGGATTTTTTGGGTTCTTTTACTCCCACCCCTTTACAGGGCGCCATGCTCAAGCGCGCTACCGCCGGCTTTGACCCCCAAACCCATCAGTCGATTATTTCTTTAGAATTTACTCCAGAGGGCAAAGAAATTTTTGCGCAATTAACCAAAGAGCATACGGGAGAAGTGATGGGGATTTTTATTGATGGCGTGCCCGTGACCGCGCCCACCATTAATACTCCCATTGTTGATGGTCATGCCATGATCACCGGTAATTTTAGTGTGGCAGAAACTAAACGTTTAGCGGTGCAACTTAATTCTGGAGCCCTACCCGTTCCTTTAGAAGTGCTCTCTCAATCGCAAGTGGGAGCCAGTTTGGGTGATGACTCCATTCGCCAATCAGTTTTTGCTGGCTTGGTTGGTTTGGGTTTGGTGGGTCTTTTTATGGTGCTTAATTATGGACGAGCGGGACTGCTGGCAACAGCGGGCTTGCTGATTTATGCTGCCATTATTATTGCTGTTTACAAGCTCTTTCGCGTTACCCTCACTTTGCCTGCTATTGCCGCTTTAATGATTTCAATTGGGATGGCAGTGGATGCTAATATTTTAATTTTTTCGCGACTGAAAGAAGAGCTGGCTTTAGGTAAAGCTTGGCAGTTAGCTAGAGAAGCGAGCTTTGGTCGAGCATGGGAGAGTATTCGTGACGCTAATGTGATTACGATGATGACCGCTTTAATTTTAATTAACCCGGGAGATTTTTCTTTTTTAAATACTTCTGGTACTATCAGAGGTTTTGGGATTACTTTGCTTTTGGGGGTAGGAGTGGGACTTTTTACCAGTGTGGTGGTGACGCGAACTTTAATGAGATTGTTTTTACAGGCACCCGCCACCCCTAAATTGGAGACCAAGCGATGAAATTTTATCGTCACTACTGGATTTATTTTTTGTTTTCGGCGGTCTTTCTTTTGCCAGGATTGGTGGCTTTAGGATATTTTCGTTTGCGCCCGGGAATTGATTTTACTGGGGGGTCACTCCTAACTATTGCTGCCCTGCCGGCAGCCAGTAATAGTGCCCAGTTATCATCACCTCCAGTTTTAAGTGAAACACTGGTACGGGAGAGTTTGGGTAGTGAGGTTTATTTATCCAGTGTGCAGCAAAATAGTCGCGGCGAGTTGATTTTGCGTTTGCCGCCTATTAGCGATGAGCAAAGGCAGGCAATTTTAGCTTCGGTAAGTGCCCAATTGCCGGTGGAACAAGTTAGTTTTGCGGCCGTGGGAGCGATGATGGGTAAAGAATTAATTAGTAAAACCTTAATCGCTTTACTGGTGGCTTCCATATTATTAATTATTTACTTAAGGCTGCGTTTCCAAGAAATTTCTTTTGGAGTAGCAGCTTTTACTGGCGTAGTGCACGATGTGCTAATTATTTGTGGCATTTTTAGTATTTTGGGGGCGTGGTTAGGAGTGGAGGTGGACGTGCTTTTTGTCACGGCTCTTTTAACCACTATTTCTTTTTCGGTGCACGATACGGTGGTGATTTACGATCGCATTAGAGAATTAAAAAAGAAATTTCCCACTGCTAATTTAAGGCAGTTAGCAGAAGCTGCCGTCACTGCCACCATTTCGCGCTCTTTTAATAATTCACTCACGGTAGTTTTTATGTTGGCTGCTTTGCTGCTGTTGGGTGGAGCAAGTTTGCATTATTTTGCCCTTGCTTTGCTTTTGGGCGTGATTTTTGGCACCTATTCTTCGCCTTTTCATTCGGTGCCCATGATTTTATTTTTAGCTGATTGCAAGGCGTATTATCATCAAAAACGTTTGGCGAGGAAAAAATTATCATGACTACTCCTTTAAGTAACCGTGAGCGTTTAATTTTACCATTGGCTAACACTGTGGCTGTTTTGGTGGTTTTGCTTTATTTATATTTAATTTCTTCGGCGGCACCTTTTTGGCAAACTGCGCCGTCATTACCACTGGAGCCCAATTTGCTTGCTAGTGAGAGCGCTACTTTAAGCTCCTCAGGTTCTTCTCACACTTTGCCAGCTTTAGATAACAGTTCCCAGCAATAAAGTTTTTGGCAGATTTTAGGTACCATGAGCGGCAGGAGTAGCTGTACTTCTTGATGACGCCACTCCTTTTTGCCACTAGTTTTTGGTGGCAGCCACTTGGAGTTTTTTATCAGTTTAAGAGGGTAATAATTTGGTGCAGATAAGTTTTTATATCACATTCATACTTTGATGTCTGCTTTATGTTAAAATAATCATATGGCAAAAAGAAGACGCTCGCGTCATCAACAGTCTTTTAATAATGCAGTTTGGGCTTCGGTGGGGGGAGTGTTTTTTTTGGTGACGGCTATTTTAATTATGGCTTCTTTTTCTCGTCAGGGAGTTTTTTTACTGTGGGTAAATAATTTATTAACTCTTAACTTTGGCACTGGGGCACTGGTGCTGCCTTTTTTGTGTTTGCAACTGGCTCTAATTTGTTTTCAAAGCCGCTGGATTTGGTCGCGCCCGGCTATGTTGGTGGGAGGAGGACTTTTTTTTGTGGGTGTTACTGGTATTACCCGTGGTGGGGGGATTGGCTCAAGTGCCTTTACTCTTTTATCGGCAATGCTCACTGTACCTGGAGCGTGGTTGCTTTTTTTGGGGGTGATTGTGGCAGGCATGTTGATTTTATGGCAAGTATCTTTTAAAGATATGCTCGCTTGGTGGCACCAATTTACTACTGAGCGGCGCGTGCAGCAAGAAATGGCTAATTTTACCAAAGAGGATGAAGTAGCTTTTGTGCGTCAAGAATTAACCCCCGTGGATGAATCATCAGGTGAAACTAACCATGATAATGGTAATGACACTACCGACTATCAGCAAGTAGCTGAGTCTCCTGCTGTCGATGAGTCCGCGGCTCAAGAGGTTGCTTCTCCACCGAGTAACCAATTTGTCAAAATTGATTTACTTGATGAAGAGGTGATGAAAAAACCCGCTGCTAGTCCTACTCCCGAAGTGCCAGCTGATGGTAAACCCCCGTGGCAGTACCCCACTTTAAGTTTACTAGACGCAGTGGATGGTGGTGAAGCTGACCGAGGTGATATTAATGCCAATGCCCAAATTATTGAAAACACTCTTGATTCTTTTGGCATTCGTGCCCGGGTGGTAGAAATTAATCGCGGTCCTTCGGTTACTCAATATGCGCTAGAGATTGCCATGGGTACCAAGTTATCTAAAATTACTGCTTTAGCTGGCGATTTAGCTCTGGCTTTAGCTGCGCCCACGGGACAAATTAGAATTGAAGCCCCCATTGCTGGCAAATCTTTGGTAGGTGTAGAAGTGCCCAATCGTCGGGCGGCTTATGTCACTTTGCGCAAGATGCTGGGTAATAATCAACTCAAAGATCATCCTTCTAAATTAGCAGTGGCCTTAGGTATTGATGTTAACGGTAAACAGATTGTGGGTGATATTGCCAAAATGCCCCACATTTTAATTGCTGGTGCCACTGGTTCGGGTAAATCGGTGGGGATTAATAGTTTTTTATGTTCGCTGTTATTTCGTTGTTCTCCAGAGGAATTGCGCTTAATTTTAGTTGATCCCAAAAGAGTGGAACTTACCATGTATCAAGATATTCCTCATTTGCTGACTCCGGTGATTGTGGATGCCGGCAAGGTGGTAGCAGCCCTTAAATGGGCGTGTAGTGAAATGGACAGACGCTATAAAGTGTTAGCTCAACATCGAGTACGGAATTTAGCGGCTTACAATGCCCAAGCGGGAGTGGCCAAATTGCCCCAAATTGTGGTGGTGATTGATGAGTTTGCCGATGTGATGATGTTCTCACCCAGTGATACCGAAGAAGCGGTCACACGGATTGCACAAATGGCGCGGGCAGTGGGAATTCATTTAATTTTAGCTACCCAACGCCCCTCAGTAAATGTGATTACTGGTTTAATTAAAGCCAATGTGCCTACCCGGATTGCTTTTAATGTGGCTTCAGCTATGGATTCGCGGGTGATTTTAGATACCACTGGAGCAGAGAAATTACTCGGTAATGGCGATATGCTCTATGTTCCCCCTGATCAAGCCAAACCAATTAGAATTCAGGGTACTTTTGTCTCCGATGCTGATGCTAATAAATTAACCGATTTTCTCAAATCACAGCAGTGGGGAACAGATTATGTTGAAGAAGTGGTTTCCCAGTTTCGCACCACCGGTGGCAAACACGCGGCTGTTGATGAAGCTAGTACCAAACGTGATGAGCGTTTTATGGAAGCAGCCCAATTGCTCACGCAGTATGACCAAGCTTCTTCTTCGATGTTGCAGCGGCGGATGAATTTAGGTTATGCGCGGGCAGCACGACTTTTAGATCAATTGCACGAAGCTGGTTTTGTGGGGCCGGCACGAGGGAGTAAACCACGAGAAATCAATACTACTGCCTTAAATAATTTTCTCGCTGCGCCCAACTCTTAAAAGGCAATGATATAATCGGTTAAGTTTAATTAGAAAGGGTCGCGATGACTCAAGTTTCAATTCAGACAACGGGCTTTGAACTCACCCAGGCTCTCAGTAATACTTGTCAGCAAGCAGCTGCTAAATTGGCACTCAGTGAGGCACAGGGAGAAAAGTTGGAGATTTTTTTGTCTTTAGAAGGTAAGGGTGATGCTAAACAAACTAGTGCTAAAATTAAAATTACCACTCCAGAGCAAGAAATTTTTGTCGTCGAAAAAGGTAATGATTTGTATCAAGCCATTCGCGAGGGGTGTAAAAAGGCTCGCCAGCAATATCATGAAAGGCAAAAATAATTTTTATCGTGTGGCGGCAGATTGTCTTTGTCCTAGTTTTTGTCTGCGCTGTGGTGGCTTTGGAGCCACTTTGTGTGCTGCCTGTCAACAACATTTGCCTTTTTTGCCCCAGAGTGATTTAAGTAGCGCCCTGTACTCTAGTTGGCAGCAGCACTCCCAACATTGGTGGGTGGACAGCACTCAAGCGCTTTTTTACTACCACAGTTTAATTGCCCGCTTGATGAAGCGCTGGAAATATCAGGGGGAGCGCGATTGTGCCCGAGTTTTTGCTTTTTATTTGTGGCAGTATTTGTGGTTGCCAGCGGTTGATGTGGTTACCTTTACGCCCATGCATTGGCGCCGCCAAAGGGAACGAGGCTACAATCAAGCCGAAGATTTAGCTCACTTTTTAGCTAACTATTTGCAAGTGCCCTGTGTTGCCTTGCTACAAAAATTCACTCCCACCCCACATCAAGCAGCCTTGGGACGTCAAGAGCGGATGCGCTTAATGCACCAAAAGCTTAAAGTAATTGGCAACTGTGCTCGCCAGCGCGTTTTGTTATTAGATGATGTAATTACTACTGGGGCTACCATTAACCAAGCTGCCCGTAGTCTTAAATTAGCTGGAGCCCGGCAAGTAGCAGCATTGGCGGTGGCTTATCGTGAATAATTATGAGTGATGTGGGCGAGATTAAAGACAGATTGGCTCTTTCCCTAGTGGTAGGAGAAGTGGTTAAACTTACTCCTGCCGGTTCCTATTTGCGTGGGCTTTGTCCTTTTCATCACGAAAAAAGCCCTAGTTTTTTTGTTAATGACACCATGGGGTATTACAAATGTTTTGGTTGTGGGGAGCATGGAGATATTTTCAGTTTCGTGCAAAAATATGAGCACCTAACTTTTCGGGAAGCTTTAGAATATTTGGCCAAGAAAGCGGGGATAACTTTAAGCAGCAAAAATTATGACCCGCAAGAAAAACTGCGCCGTGAAGTATTGGCAGCCTTGCAAGAAGCAGCGGAATTTTATCGTGAGTATTTAGCTACTCCCGCTGGTGCTCCATTTAGAAAATATTTAACCAAGCGTCACCTTCCTTTGCGGACGCAAAAACTCTTTGGTTTGGGAGCCATTGGCAGTGGCTGGCATGATTTGGTGGATTATTTGCGCGCTAAAGGTTATCGTCATGAGGTGATGTTAGCCAGCGGTTTGGCAGGCGAGAGTAAAACAGGTCGCCTGTTTGATCGTTTTCGCTCGCGGCTGATGTTTCCACTCAAAAACCATCGCGCTCAAGTGGTGGGTTTTTCGGGACGACTGCTGGAGGAAAATCCCCATGAAGGCAAATATATTAATACCCAAGAGACCATGGTTTATCACAAAGGCAGCATGCTCTACGGGCTTTCAGAGCTAGCCCGGGAAATTAAAAAAGCTCCTTTTCTTTTAGTTGTAGAAGGTGAGTTTGATGTGCTCTCGAGTTTAACTGCTAATGTAGCTAATGTGGTGGCGATTAAAGGGAGTGCTTTAACTAGCGAGCAAGCTAAGCTGGCGAGTCGTTATACGCAAAAAATTGTTTTGGCTTTGGACGCCGATGCTGCCGGCATTAAAGCAACCAAAAAAGCTATTGAAGTACTGCGCCCGCAAGGAGTGGAGATTGAAGTGTTGCCTTTGCCAGTGGGCAGCGACCCCGATAATTTAGCCAGCAGTAACCCCGCAGCTTGGCGTGAGTTACTGAAAAAAACCATTAATGTTTATGAGTTTTTTTTGCAAACTACCATTAGCCAACATGATTTAAGTAAAATTAGTGAACAAAAAAAGGTGGTGCAGGAGTGTGCTGGTTTTTTTAAGCTAATTGACAATCGCTTAGAATATGAATTTTTTTTGAAAAAACTCTCTGGCTTACTTAAACAGGATCCCGAGATTATTCGTCAAGATTTACTCAGTTGGGGCAAGCTCTCGCCAGCTGCTTCTAGCAGTGCTACTCAAGTGAAACCCAAAGTAGGGCGCAAATTAAGCAAGTTGCAACGGCTTGAGGCTTATGTGTGGTTTTTGTTTTTGCACTGCCTGCAACAAGAAACTTTAATTCAAACAGCCAGCTGGTATATAGAAAACACTAAGTGGTCCAATGATTTTTTGCAACACTTGGCTACTTTTTATCACCAGTATTATCAAAAACATCCCCAGCCTAGTTTGAGTTCTTGGCAAAAAACTCTCCCTGGTGATTATCAAGAAAAAATTGCCCTTTTATTACTTCATCCCTCTTTTGTGAAAATTTTTGCTAAAGCTAATTTGGCGACTGAGTGGCAAACGCAAAGTCAACTCCACGAGCGCTTGAGCAAACAAAAACAGGTGAGCGAATTATCTGCGCAACTGCAAGAGTTAGAAAAAATTGCTGACCCCACTTTAGAGCAAGAGCAAACCAAACAGCAAATTTTGCAGCAAATTCTAGACTTGCAAAAATCTCGCTGTGATTATAAATAAATTGGTTTAGAGAGTACTTGTAGCCACGGGTAAGCTTGAGCGGCATCATTTAGGGCTGGAATACCGTAGATAATGGCTAAAACAGCCAGGACAAAAACCAACATAATGTGGCGCAAAAAACTATCTTCCAGCAGCACTCTGGCAGGAGATTCACCTTGATTATGCTCATAGATTAATTGTAAGTAGCGCATCACCCCTAAAATAGCTAGGGGAATGGTAAACATTAAAAGCTTTTCAGGGCGAATAATTTGGGGTAAATTGTGATAAAGCAGGGAGAGATTTTGGTCGGGGTGGGTATATTGATACTGAAAGGTAAAAAAGGCGTAAGACATCCAAGTGCTAGTGGCAAAAATACTGGTGTATTGGTCTAAAAGTCGCTGACTGTAATGGCGCAGGGTGGAGCGGGTTTTACCTAAATTGACGCTAAGATCGGCAATCAGGGTACGCTCACTTTGTCTTTTGCCCACCGCAATAAATAAAGCTGCCGAAATTACAGTGAGCAAAAACCAAGAGTTAAGCCGCAAATAGCACACGGTGGCACCAGCATAAACTCTAATAATAAAAGCCGAAGCAATGGTGAAGACATCAATAATGGGGATATGTTTGAGTTTGCTGGTGTAGCTGATTTGTAAAATGACGTAGCAGGCAATCAGCACTTTAAAGAAGTAGCCTAAGGGCAAGCTTAAAATAGCCACTAAAATAATTCCCACCACACTAATGGTTAATGCTAGTTTGACACTTACCTGACCACTGGCAATGGGACGCTTTTTTTTGAAAGGATGAGCGGCGTCGGCATTTTTATCTACCACATCGTTAAATAAATAAATGCTCGAAGATAACAGACAAAAAATTACAAAGGCGTAAAGCACGCTGACAATGTAAGGCAAACCATTATGGGGAGAAATAGAAAACAGCAAACCAGAAATCAGTAGTGGGGCGAACAACACCACGTTTTTTAGCCATTGAGCTGGGCGAATTGATTTAATAATCGCCAGCAGCAGATGAGTTTGCATGAGTGGATTATTATAGCATTGTTTCTCACTTGCTTTTTGGCGGGGTGTCATTAAAATAGCCGCATGCAGTTGCCAGCTAGCGAGGTGAATTACTTTTTACAAAAAATTGCTCGGTGTACTAACCACAGCCCCACTATGCTAGCTTGGGCCAATGAGTTGGTCTCGGAGCTCACCAGCTTTGCTGGTTTACCTCATTATCGCCAAGTGCGCTTGGGTTTGGCTAACAGCAGTGATCAAGAAAAATTAGCTAAATTAATTAAGCTGGCTTTCGCTTGGCGCTATGGTGGCGATGGGCAGCAAGTAGCAGAGAAATTTGCCGCTTTAAGTTTTCAGCCTCATTGTCAAACTTTGGTAGCCAAGCTTTATGCTCCGCATGCTCGCCAAGTGCTACTTTTAGCTACTTGTCGCCTCACGCGAGCACACCAGCTGCATGATTTAGAGTTAGTCACTTATTACCGTTTTAGTGATGGCAACAGTTGGCAGCGCTATTTGGCTGATAAAGTTGCCTATGAATTAAGTCACTTGGCTTTTCACCCTTTGTTTGAGCTCGGGCGCTACCGCGCGTTGCAATTTAAGCTGACCAGAGAATTGCTGCATCTATGTTTGGGGTTAGCCAGTGAGCCTCAAGCTTGGGTGGGTTTAACCGCTAGACATAATGTGGCTAAGTTTTTAACCAAAGCTTCTTGCCAACTTGCCCCCATTGCTAATTTAACCCTACAACCTCAAGTAGCCAAAAGCACTTTAGCCACACTTTTACCTCGCTATTTAATTGATTTTTATGCTTATCAATTGCTATCAGCAGCCAAGCCTTAATTTTGTCACTCCTTTGCCCAACTGCCAACATAGGGAAAATTTTAGTTATCGGCAACCACATGGGGAATTTTTGGCAAAAGCAGGGAAATTATTTATAATGCAGCTATGTGGTTATGGTTAGCGGTAACTTTTACCAGTGTACTTGCTTTAGCCAGTTTGCTGTGGTGGCAGCTGGCAATTTTTTATCAGCGCCAAAAGTTTGCGGCGCAACTGAAAATTTTTTTAGCCTCAGCTTATCGGCAGTTAGATTTTAAGCAGTTATTAGCTCAAGTGGTGGCTTTTGTAAAACAATCTTTTGGCAGTGGAAGCTGTGTGTTAATAGGTAACTTTTTAGACGAAGCTACTTTTAGTAGTAGTGAATGTGCTTTAAGCAAAAAAGAGCTTCAAGCTTGCTGGCAAACTTTAGCTAAGCATTGGCAGCGTTGTTCTCAGGCGGAAATAATTTCTTTAGCTGCTTTATATAAGCAACAGCAAAAACAATTAGGACGAGTTTTAGCACAGCAAGAGTTAATTTTGGCTGTGCCGATAGTAATTTTTCAGCAACTATCTGGTGCCTTGCTGCTGGGTTGCAAATGTAATCGGCGGGAGTATCAACCCTCTCAATTGGCAGCTCTTCAAGATTTACTTACCCAAGTTGCCCCACTTTTAAGTCGTGCTGCCATTTATTATCAATCACAAAATTTTGCTAGTTTGCTGCAACGGCGAGTTGATAGAGCCACTGCCAAGTTGCGAGCGCTTAATCAACAACTAATTCAAGCTGACCAAATGAAAGATGAATTTGTGTCTATTGCCAGCCACGAGTTGCGCACTCCCATGACAGCGATAAAAAATTATTTGTGGCTGATTGCTAAAAATAATCGGGCGGGCAAATACCAAGAAAATCGCCAATATTTGCAAATTGTGAGCAATTCTACCGAGCGCCTAATTGATTTGGTTAACGATATGCTCACTATCTCGCGGCTTGATTATGGTAGTTTTACCCTCAATTTAGCCCGCACTAATTTAACCACTTTGGTAGAAACCGCCATTGCTGATTTGGTGCCGCTAGCTCAAGAGAAAAAAATTAGTCTCGCTCACACTTTACCAAAGGCGGTGATTTTATCATTAGATGAAAAGAAAATTTTGGAAGTTTTGCATAATGTGCTGGGTAATGCCATTAAGTTTACCAAAAAGGGTGGGGTGAGCATTGCCTTAGAGCGTGACAGTGTCGAGGTGCGTTTGCAAATTATTGATACTGGCAGTGGCATTGACCCTGCCGACCAAAAATTGCTGTTTCGCAAATTTGCTCGATTGGAGAAATCTTATGTCAAGTTGGCAGAAACTGGTACTGGCTTGGGACTTTATATCTCGCGTGAAATTATGAAAAAGCATGGTGGGGAAATTACTTTTAGTTCTCAGTTGGGAGTGGGTTCAGTGTTTACCCTCCATTTTCCGCGCTAAAAGTACTTGATTATTTTTTATGCTCCACATTAAAATGAGCAAAAGAGTTTTGGGGAATGCGCAAATACCCGGGAGCGCGCAAATTAAAAATTTGCTTAAATTCACTCCCACTTAAAACTATTTCCCCCCGATTGGTTTGAAATTTAACTTGAGCAGTTTGCCCTTTGTCAGTATGACTGGTGATAACTTCGCTAATGCTTTCTACCGCGCCTCCAGAATGGTTAGCTTTTTCTTTTAATTCTGGCATGGAGTAAGGGTTGCCGCTATTGCCACCCACGCGGCATTTATTAATCGTGATGGGAATAATGCGCTCTACTTGGGCGTCTTGAGGGTTGCGGCGGACAATCCAAGCATTGAGTAAATCGGCCATTTCTTCTTGCGAGAGCCAAGGATGATCGCGACCGCAAGCATCACCACTGGCAGTGTAACCCAAGCGATACCAAGCTTTATAAAACCAGGGTGAGCTAGCTTTAGCTTCCCAGGCTCTATCAGTCCAGCTGCCACTGCCATTTTTGTCAGTGGTGTCCCAGCCGCTAGTATTGCTGTAACCGCCGTGGGTAGAAGCATATTGGGTGGAAACTGGTTTATCGCTGTCATCCACCAACACCCAGCCGCGGGTTTCAGTGACCGCTTTTTCCCAATCACCGCCCTTTTTACCATTTTTGTAAACTTGGCAAGCCTCACTGGTACAAATAGATTTTTCCCCATTGTTGGTGTAGCGAATGGCATAAGTGCGGGCGGCAATGGCTTGAGCTTTCAGCACTTCTAAAGGCCAAGAAGCAGGGACTTCGTAAATGCTTTGTAAATAAGTATCCTCAAAAGACATTTTGCCATGACCTTGGACATTAATTTCTCCCATCACTGGATAATCTTTTTTCAGTTTGGCTTGAGGATAATAGGCTTTAAGAATTTCTTCGGCACTCTGCCCTGCTTGTGCTCTGGCTTTGGCGCCATATTGACTCATACCATTGCGGTGAGTATAGCCGCCAAAAGAAAACACGGCAAAAGAATTACTGGGAGCATTAGCCTTCCAAGTAATCGAAGCTTTTGGGTCATCGGTGGTGGGTACTTCTCCCACACTGGTAATTGAACTGCCGGAGCGCTCATTAATAATGGCTTGTTGTTGTGCTGATAAAGCAGCAATCTGCCCACTTAAATCAGCTTGATATTTTTTGGCAGCGGCAATTTCTTTTTTGAAAAACTCTGCTTGCTTGGCTAATTGTTTTTCTAAGGCTGCTAGTTTTTGTTCGGTGATTTCCAAAGCCGCTTTATCATCGTTTAATTGTTTAATTTGGGCGACTAAATTTTGAATTTGTTGCTGGCTTTGGCTTTGGGCCAGTTGATAATTGGCGGCAGCAATCACCCCATGATAGTTTTGCTGGGGAGCTAAAAGTAGTAGCAGTGGTGAGCTGGTGCGTGCTGCCTGATAAGATTTTACCACCACTTGATAGAGCAATTGGGTTTGCTCTGCTTGCTCACCCTCGCGCTGTTGGATATTGGCTGCCAACTCTGCCGCTTGAGCCTTAGCATTTTTAATGCCTACTTGAGCATTGGTAATTTTGCTGGCTAAACTGCGCACTTCTTTTTCTAAAGGTTTGGTGGCGTCCTGAGATTGTTGGCGCATTTTTTCTAGTTCATCAATTTGTTGTTGCAGCTGTTCCACCGGATCAATGGCAGCACTCAGGTGAGGACTAAAGCATAGCCAGCCAAAAGTCACTAGCAACAAAATAATTTTCATGCCTTTAGTTTAACATAATCGTCTGGAAAAGAAAAAATTGCCTTAATTTAGAGTAAGCGATAAAAAAGCCCCCGGCAAAGCCGGGGGCGAGTTGACAAACTACTTTGGGGTTAGCTTTGAGCTAGCACCCCAGTTGCTACAATTCCTACCACCTCCTCCTTGGTGAGCGCTGAGCTTCTGCCTTGGGGGGAGCCAATGATATTCATCTGCCCACCCCAGGTGAGTCCGTCGTCACAACGCGCCGTTTCCAGCGCGTTGAGCTCGTCCCTAATTGTTGTCAAATTAATAGGGACAAACTCATTATAGCGGCATACCGTAAACTTCCGGTACGTCCCTTTGCTGGGGTCACGAAAGTCCACCAGCATGTGGGGGTTATACGCCACCACAATTTGCGCTTTTTGATAGCCAATCTCGGTGGCATACCGGTGAGTGGATTCCACCACCGCTACCTTGCCACCAGCTACCATTTCCACAGCACTGCACTGCAGTGCCTTGGCAAATTCCTCTTCGCGCTCACGATTGAGTGCGACGACTTCTTCGCTGTGGGACGCGCTGTCCCCAGCAAGCAGGTCGGCCACCCAGGCCACCCGCTCCTTGAGCGGAATTTTTGCCATGGCCGCTTTTCTGGCAATGGCAATGGTGAGAGGACGCAGGTCCTCAAAACCTGTAGCCAAGGGACCGCGCTTGTCCACGGCGGCAATTGCCGCCACCAAGCGCTCATCGCAGCGCCGGTTAGCGCCGCGATTAGCCAATACTGCCATTGCCCCCACACTGTCAGCGTCGGGGCGCACAGTGGCAATCACTGCCCCATCAACAGGCAGCTCACAAGTGAGCGCCTGCTCTATGGCCGCCGGAGTGGCCATAGTTGCTCCCTGACCATGATGGTCGAGGTTGGCTACTCCAGCGGGGAGCAGTCGGGGCACCGTTACCTCTATCCCGAGGTTAAACTCGGGATTGCTTGCCCCTGGACGGGGGTCAAGCTGGACGAAGGAAAACCTGCGGGCGCTGACTGTGCTGGTGTTCATGATTGCCTCCTTGGGGGATTACCCCATATCACCAGAGTCTTTTGCTCTGGATGTAGGTTGGCGACTTTTGCGCCGACCCTTTTGGGGGCAGAATTTACCGCCAAAAGGCACGGCACAAAAGTAATCAGTAGTGAACTTAGTAGTGTTTGTCAAAGAACGTTTTTTGCCGGCAGTAGCTGTGCCCAGCACAGTTGCTAGCTAAAACAGCCTCATATTATATCATATAGGATAATATAGTCAAGTGGTAAATTGTGAATACCTAGTTATCAGGAAACGCTAGCTTTATGGTATTATTAATGATACATTAAAGGTGATGCCATGGGTAAATAAAGCGCAACATATCAAGCAAATATTAAGAAAGGATGGTCATGACTGAAAAAATTACTACAAGACAATTTGATATGGCTAACTATTTGCACAGTGAAGAAGATATCGCGGCTTATCTTAAATTTGCTTTTGAATCTGGTGATAATAAAAAAATTAGTCACGCTCTAGCAACTGCGCTCAAAGCTAAAGGGATGTTAGCCACTGCCAAAAAAACTAGTCTTAATCGCTCCAGTCTTTATAAAACTCTAATTAGCCATGAGGGTATGCCTAATATAGTTACTGTTAATAAGTTAGTACGTTCCTTTGGCTGTTATTTGTCAGTGGTTACCGCCAGACAAAGGCAGCTGAGTGAGTAATTTCTTTTTTATCTAGCAATTAAATTGGGTGAATAAAAAACGACTAGTGATTGTTGTTGTTTGCTTTGTCTAAATCTCTCTTGTTTTCTAGCGGATAAAATCACTCTCACCAAGATTACCAATTAGCTTTTTAATAGAGCCTTAATCCTTTCTCTTAATCTCTTGGTCATTTCTTTTAGTTCTTTTGGTTTTGCCAAAGTCTGTTGATTACATCTGATTTCCTTGCTAATATACCAGATTGGTTTATTGGGACAAGGATCATCAATGTAGCGAGGATAAAGGTGCCAATGCAAGTGGGCATCCTTATTTCCTAGACATTCATAATTTAGTTTTATTGGCTGAAAACATTCCATAACTGCCTGAGCAACCAAAGACATTTCCATTAAAAACTTTTGCCGAAAGTTGGGTTCAAGATGATGAAGTTCACTAACATGTCTTTTACAAAGAAATAAACTGTATCCTTTATAATACTGATAGTCACCAATAACCACATAACCAGTTGCTAATTCTGTGACAAAATACGGATTTACCCCATTCTTAATTTGGGTAATTCTCCTACAGATAAAACAATCTTGACTTTTCATTTCAGATTTTTTTCAACTACTTTACCACTTTCATCAGAAAAATAAGCGATTAGAAAGAAGATGGTGATACGCGCCTGAAACAAGGTGCACTCGGCGGGAATTGAACCCACAACCTACGGCTCCGCAAGCCGGCGCTCTATCCAATTGAGCTACGAGTGCTTGGCAGTTATTATACCATTGCCACGGTTCTTTGAGAGCGCTGGCGATGTTTTAGTAAAGACTTAAAAGTGGTTTTTCGAGCCAGATATTGCATATATGTAACTTACAGGTTATAATTTGCTCGTTTCTGATAGTTTTGGGCTAACACTTTTGTTGCTTTAATTATTAGAAAGGAGGGGGTTCTCTAACATTTTTTTGCTAAAAATAAGTTAAACAAGCGCACGGGGTTTTTGGGAAAAATTTTAATCTAAATAAGGAGGATAATTGTCATGAAAAAATTTGCCCTGGCTTTAGTGAGTGTATTGTGGTTGGCAGGAGTGAGTGCGGCAGCAGTGCCGGAATGGCATTTGCTCAATGCAGTGGCGACTCAAATGGATGTCACTGTTGACGGACAGCATTATCACACAGAGGTTGCTGATTCCGAGGTGGCGCTGGTAAATGACTTGATGGTGCAAGTGAGTGATTTTTTACACACTCACACTGCTGGTAGGGTGAAGTTTAGTTTTACTAACTGCAACACTAGTGAGCCCATTACCAGCCTGTCTGAAGTAGATTACGGGAATTTTGATGTACTCCCACATCCCGCTGATAAGAATTATTATCCTAAAATTAAGAACTTACCTGAGGTTATTCGGCGGCAAATGGTTAGCCACGATGTCATGATAGCAACAGTCAGAATGCCGGAAAAGCTGGCGAGTAATTGGCGAGGGTTGGGATCTACGGGATATGCAGTCATTAGACTGTTTGATTTTTCGCAGTATCAAAGTGTTGGTTTTGAGCAACTTCATCTGCAATTTTATTTACACGAACTCATGCATGGTTTTTTGAACTATTTTGCCACGATTGGGTATCAAATTCCCAATATTCATCGTCCCGCTGATTATGGTTATGCCAGTGAGATGGAACTATTTGCTGCCATTCTCTCTGGGGAAATGCGTGATCCGGCGACAGGGCACAATTTGGGGATTACTGCAGCCATGTGGGCTAAATCTCCTTTATCTCAAATAATTGTGCCACCCACTATCGAGTTGGATCTCTCTGATTTACATTTAGTGGAGGGCAAACTAGTATTGCAAGTGGGACAAGAAGTGCATGCTCAGTTGAAAGCTGTAGTTAGTCCCGACAATGCTGGTTTAGAGGTGACCTATTTTGATGATCACCAATTGCCCCCCGGTCTGACTTTGAGTGAGCAGGGGCTGTTATCAGGCAGACCCACTACAGTGGGTAGGCGTTATGTGAGCGTTACTGCCCAAGCTGGCAATGCAATTGATAGTGCCAGTTTTATTATTGAGGTGCTGCCAGCAACGCCTCATCCTACCCCCACTCCCACTCCTAGCTTAAAGTTGGATGTGGCTGCTTTAGGGGTAGTCAATGGTCAGCTCACGCTGCAGCCAGGACAGAGAGTGCAAGCACAAGTGCGTACCAATGCCCCTGCTAGCACGGCGGTTACTTTTACCAGTAGCGGCTGGCCCACGGGATTGGCTTTAAGCTCCACTGGCTGGTTGACTGGCTCTAGCAGGGCGGTAGGGCAGTGGCCAGTTACCATTATTGCCAGAGCTGCAGGGCAACAAGATACCGCCAGCTTCCAGCTGGTGATTGCAGCAAACAATTCTCCGGCATTGCCTGACCCTCAGTTGCCTGGTACTGGCGGTGATGAGGGTGGCGGTGGTTGTCAGGTGGCAGGCTTAACTTATTTGCTGCTGCCATTGTGGTGGTTGAGGCGGCAAAAAAAGTGTTAAAGAATTATATTTTGACCCCGGGTGACCCCGGGGTTTTTTGTGGTGCTAGCAGATAAACTACTAGCAAGTAATTTTCCGTTTTCTCCAGTGATGAGATGTGACTCGGTGCTTTGGCAAAATGCTACTTGATTTTCTCGGGAGAAGTGTTTATAGTTAAAGCAACCTTAAAATTGGTTAGTTTAGTATTTTACTCGCCAACAGTTGAGGTTAAAGTAAATTAATGGCAAGCATGTCTCAAGTACCAATTAAGTCACAGCTGTCAGCTTTTTGGCAGCGGTTAACCGCCAGTCCGCAAAAACAACGCCGACTATTGGGGGCGGGGTTGCTGCTGGTTTTTTTTGTTTTGGGTTTTTGGGCTTGGTGGTTATGGCGTCATCCCGCGAGTGTTTACACCAAACCTCCCAAAAAAGTTGCTACCGAGCGTTTGGCGCAAGTTTTACCTGCTCCCAGTCCGGTGCCAGCCGATAATCAGGCGCTGCAAGCTGCCGCTTTAATTTTGGCGCATTTTAATCCTCAAGCTGGCAACCCAGGAGTGGTAGACCAGCGTGGTTTTTATGGTGATGAGCGCTATTGCCATAATCAGTTTAGTCGCCAAGGTCAACCGGTTTGTAAAGCGGTGTTACATGACATCATGGGTGATTACGAGAGTATGGCCAGTTTTCGCTCTACAGTGCAACTGCTTTGGGCACGCTACCGTTATTATTTAGCCAGCAATAATCGCCAGCAGTTGACTCAGCTTCTTTTAGATGTGGATAATTTAGTGAGTAATGTGCTCGACTCACCCTCTTATGTACTACAAAATCAAGACTTTAATTGTTTGTTGATGAGAGAGCTATATTTTTCTCCGGTTTTAGATGCTGAAACTAAAGAAAAAGCTCGCCGTCTTTGCCAAGAATCTCACCCCGAAATGCATCCGGAAAGTTTGTGGGAATATGACCAATATCATCATCCACTTTACTATATTGACGATTTTCTCCAAGTGGCTATGGTTGACTCCACTCGTCATATTCCAGATTCAGAGAGGGTTACTTACCGTGCTGCCAGTTTGCAGCAAGAGCTTAATCAGGATTTGCTACTAATTGCTAACGGGGGAGTGCTACCAGCCACCACTTATGCTCGGATTAGCAGTGAAGATAAATTAATGTTTTTACGCCTAGAAGCTAATGCGGCGCTTGATTATTTAGCCCAGAGCGAAATTAATCAAGCTGACGAGTTGCGCTATGAGCAAAGTATGGTGGAGTATTTGCTCACCAGCAAAGAAACACTCAATTGGTTGCTGACTACCCCCAATGCTTGGTATAGTGATGGCGCTTGTTTGGTGGGAGTGAATATTCGCGCTTACTTAGAGCGCTTTGCTCCTAATTTGCTTAGTGAAACTCAATTAGCCGTGCTGCGGAGTAAATTGCCTTTTGTTGATGAAGCCAGCGAGCTGGATTGTGTTTTAGCTGGGAGCATTCTTTTCCCCCAAGATCCTAATGTTACCTATCAATTGCACAAGCGTCTTAAATCACTCGCCGCCAGTTATCAGCCAGGTTTACCTTTAGGAGATTTTTTACATCAAAGTGCTGGTGATAAACAGCCCAGTTATTATTACCCCACGGTACGTAATGCTTATTACGCCGGTTTATTAAGTGAATATGCCCAACAACAAAATTATGCCCAAAAATAAATTCTTCTTCACAGTTTTATTAACTCTTACTTTAATTTTGGGGGGAATGGTACTAACTGTTAAGGCTCAACCAACTCCTACCCCTACTGACAAAACTCCATTGCAAATTATCAGCAGTGAACAATTTCTCCGACGATTAGAAGAAAATTTGCCAAAAGATACTAAACCGGTTTATGTTTTTTCTGGTGCATATCAGCGGTTGTTTTATCGACCCGCAAATAAAAATTGGAGTGGTAACTTGCTGACTATTCCCACTGATGTCCCGGCTCCTTATAAAGGTGGTCAAGATGTGCGTTCAGGAGTAATTTTGCCTTTAATTCAAAATTTAATCGACAATATTGACCCTGCCACTGATATTGGTGCTAATACTAATGTGTCTTTGCCGGCCTCAGTCACTATCCCTATTATTAAAGGTTTAAAAAATGTGTGCGACCAGCAATGCGATGACAGTCGCTATAATAGCAATTTCCAGCTTTGTTTTCTACCTCGATGCACTGGTGGTGGTAAAGATGAGCCTCCTAAAAAATGTACTTGTGCCAGTAATTTAAGATGGAAAAAAGCTACCGATGTTTGTTACAATCAAACCATGCCCGGTGGCACTGATGGCTTGTGTGTTTTTAAAGATGAGGAATTAAAAGAGCGCTGTCGTGAATATGAATGTAGTGTTACCGAAGAATGCCCTACTGATGAAAATGGCAATAAAATTGTGGGTGATGATTGTGATCTCATGCCATATAATAAGAATTTTTCTAGTGAATCATTTAATGAAAATAATGCTTTTATGAATAAATATCGGTCATATAGCTGGATTAAAGATGCCTATGAGAATTGCTATACAGACAATTTTGTTCCTAGTAATTATCAGCCTACCTGGTGTGATGATAGTGTGTCTGTTTCAGATCCACCCGAGAATGGAGCTACTGATCCACCTGAAAATAGTGATGATTACAAAAAAGATTTTGCTTGCAATAACGATGATCGGCGTATGATGTGTGTTCATGATAATAAGGCGATGCCAGCTTTAACTAAAGCGACAGTTGATTGTTTGGCTGCTTTGAAAACCATGTTTTATGATATTGGTTCGCTTGGTGATTTATATAAAGCAATTCTTGACATTATGAATGAAATGCTTGATGAATTAGAAAACTATATTTTACCGCCGGTGGTGATTGGTGGCGGGTATAAATGGAGCAAAACTCCAGAAGAAACTAACATAATTGATGAGCCGGGCTTTTGTTTGAATAAGAATGTGAGTACTTGTTCTTGTGGACATATTTTACCTTTTAATGGTAGCACCATTACCAATTTGGGTTTGCGCCGTAAACTTTTGTCTTATGGAGTGGCGGATGCGAATAAATACTGTGTTAATACCGAAGGCGACCCGGCTTGTACCTATAGTTATAGTTGGGATACCGAAGAGGTGGAGGATAAACCGGTCAGCCGTAATACCAAAGTAGGGATGAGAAACATTTATGCCAGTCGGGCTTCTTATCCGGGTTGGGTAACTCATAAGGGTGGCTATGTGCATGGAGCCACTTGTGCTAAAAGACCCAAGGGCTCTTCGATTGGTGGTAGTGAATCCGGGAGTAAAACTCGCACTTTTGAGGTAACTGATAAAGAATTTTTCTTTTTACAAGCGCGCTATTTTGCCGATAAAATTGCCAGAGGAGAGAGCGACGAGCTCTCTTATGGTGGTTGTGATGATCGCTCTAATATTTTATACAATCATGCCACCGCCGCTCATTGCCAGCGCAAGGGTAAGCGAGGTATTAAATGTCGTTCGGGGTCTCGGCGGCGCTTTAGTAGTTATGCTTGCGATATTAATGGGGGAGTAATTAATCAGTGCAAAAATGGCAGAGTGGATGGCGGGCGTAACACTATTTGTCAGGTTTGTGGGCCTATTTATTGTGGTGAGCATGGTCTTTATTCCGATACCAATACAGTGCGCAAAAATTTTAAACTTGGTAATAGTCCTACCAGGCATTATAAATTTTATCGTTATTATCATCCTCAGGGTTCCACCAAATATGGTGGTGGTGATGAGGGTGGTGGGGGTACCATAGATGGCTCGGAGATTTTTTACAGCTATAGCAGTCAAATTTGTTTGGGGGAGCGCTGTAATAGTAGCTACAATGACGCTGTTTTTACTCCACGTGATTTACCAGCTAATTCTGGTCAGGTTTTTGATGACCGCACTTGTCCCGAAGGAGAGATTGTTGACCCTTGCAAGCAGAGAGCCATTGCTAATAATTGGGGTGGGCACCGGCTGTGTTATGAGAGCTGTTGTGTGAGTAGTGATGGCAGCAAATGTGATCGTTTTCCCCATGATTGCCCTCCGGGTGAGTGTTGTGAAGATGACGATAATAGTTGTCGTCAGCCAGCTGATAATTATCATTATGGTGGCGACTTATGTTCTATTGGGGATGACACGAGTAAAACAGTTTCCGGAGTAGCAATTCCGGCTGCAGATGCCGAAAAATATGCTAACTACCAGTGTAATGTGGCAGGTACTTATGACACTCATTATCCAAAAAGCGTGGCTGAAAGTTATACATTCCCACTAAAGGAAAAAAGTGCTTGCTATTTTTGTGGTTGCGCTCCCATAGAGGGTAATAGCGGCAAAAGCGGTTGGTGGCCCCGTAATGCCAAAATTAAACATGGTGACCAGTGTTTAACTCCTGAACAGAAATGTGCTGCTGAATTTAATCAAGTAAAAAATAACAAGCTAGAAATTGGCTATGATGGTTTAGCCCAAGCTATGGATAGGTCTGATGTTGATAGTCCTGTAACTTTGTTAAAAGGCATTACTGGTATGACTAATTTAAGATGTGTGCGGTGCCGCTGTGTTGCCGGAGATGGTATTTGTGATGGGTATTCTGGTGATCCTAACGGGGTTTGTAAGAATTATCCTCAGGGGACACTCGATCCAGATTGTGATCCTTTACTTCCATCACCAGGCCCTGAGTCTTGTGGTCCAAGTAATTGCAAAACACCTGGTGCTTGCTCTTGTAAAGTAAAACCTGGTTATAACTTAACTGAGTATCCTTATGGTGATGATTATGGTAATCATCCTCAGTGTCGTATTTGCATTTACAAATCCAAACCAACTGGTTGTGGTGATGGTATTTGCAGTGGTTTGGAAACTTGTGAAAATTGTTCCCAAGATTGTGGTAAGTGTCCGCAGATGAGTGAGTGTCCCGATGGTTATAGTAAGCTGTGCACTGGGGAGGGGTATCCTGTTACTGGTCTTGGAGATTGTAAACGCTGCTATGACCCTAATCACCTTGAGCAGCCTCAACATGGTTGTCAGGACGATGGTTATTGTAATCCTCTCTGCGAAGAAAAAGATGCGGATTGTGAGCCCGAGACAGCTAAGTATTTAACTAATGACAATGGTTGTCCTTACGGTTATGGCAAAACAAAAGAGTGTGGTTATGGTGAACGTCATCCTCTTTTAAGTGGCTGCTATGCTTGTGGTTGCGAGAGGCGTAAAAAGAACTTTATAGAAACCAAAATTGATAATCCACAGCTTTGTGATAAAGATGACAATCATGAGGAGGATAACTGTGACATTCATATGAAAGAATTTAGTTGCAGTCCATATGACAATCAAAATAATTCTGGTTTACATTGGAAAGTGGTTACCTTAGCGCAGCAGCAGCAAATTTATCGCGATTCCCTCTGTTATGGCTATCAATTTTTTACCACTAAAGAAGATAGCAGTGTGGTTACAGTAGGTGTTGATGTCTCTTACTATGATTATCAACAACGTGACGCTTGGATGCTTGATAGTGACGGTAAAGGTTTTATTTATTCTGACGCTAAAGGTGGTTATCGGCGCTGTCGCCCCGTGCGTATGCCTTATCGCGGTGGTAGCCTTAGCAGTGGCAAAGCTGGTCTGTGCGAATATCGCTGTATTCCCGCCATGCATCAAGCCATTGTTTTAAGCTGTAGCGAAATTGATGCTCGTTATCCTCATGAGTACCGGGGTAATCCCAGTGATGAGATGGTTTTTATTCCCGATGTTGCCCGCTCGGCTGGTAATAAAGAAGTTTACCTTGGTGGCACTAGTGAGGGCTTGAGTGTGGTGCCGCGTAGTAATGACGCACGCTGTGGTCGCTATTATCGCGTCTACCCCAAACATATCGATAAGTCTGAGACTAATGATATTAACGGTGATGGCAAGGTTGACTGGCAAGATGGTAACGCTGCCGCCTCTTATTTATTTACTGATTGGTGGCAAGTGGGTGGTAATGCTTACGGTAACGCTGGTGTGAGCAATTACGGCGAAAAAACGGCTTTTGTGGCAGAGCCGGCAGAAGTAAAAAATCTCAATCCCGCTACTGCCAAACTAGTAGGGAAAATGAAATCTTATCAGTATGCACTAAATGATGGGAGCTGTATTACCAGTGGTGGGGAAATTAAGACCGGTGATTGGCAGCCGCCAACTGCTTATAAGCCTTCATCAGGCGCTGGTTTGCAGGTAACAGGTAGTGGCAATCCCACCACCCTCATTAATAAACGCACTTATCGTCCATCTAATCAAACTGGCTTGGCGGCTAAAGGTGGTTACCAGTTTAGCTATCAAAAGCAGCGTGCTTTAGACTTTGAGTATTACCGTACTCTACTTGATTATGAAAAAATACCTAAGAATGGTAGTAGTAGAGTTCAAGTGAAATTAGCCGATGGTAATATAGAGGAAACTTTTGTCTACCGTTTTTTTGGCAGAAATGTTAAATTCAATGATGATATTAAGCCCATTGTAGATAGTATTGGTGTAGATAAAAAAGTAGTTATCTTTGTAGAAAGTCAGGGTGCTGAAACAAGTAATGTCGGCGGTAACTTTATTCTCGATGCTAATATGGCAAGTTATGATCCCAATGGTTATTTAGCAGTGATTGCTCAAAAAGACTTTATTATTGAGCCTCAAGTTGGTTATCATTTAAATACCCAAAATGGCCAAGGTTGTGGTATTAATACTGTCACATTATGCACTCCCTCATTTAATGGGGTAGTTATTGCGCGAGGTTTAGTGATGAAGCGCGAGGGTGACGGCAGCGATCCCAGCAGTAACCCTACGTTGGTGGATGGTCTTTTTAATCCCCAGCTTACTTGTGATAAACGCTTAGTGCTTAAAGGCGCTTATGCTTTTTGGGGCAAGCAACCGGTGGTCTTTACCCGGACTCTTTTGGGCTGTGGTTTGAAAAAAGGTCCTTTCTCCAATGACAAGGCGAGCTTAAATGTTCACAATGCTCGAGGTAATGCTCATGGAGATGACTTTGAGGGCAGGCGACCAGATGTAAAGCTTAATAACAAGAATGCCTATGATGATTATTGTCGCACTGGCACAGTTAGGCGCAATGGTAATGGCTACTATAACTATCACTTGAATTGGCCAGATAGTCAGGGTGGGATGTACAATAACTACAATCGCTTGATTTCTGCTACTCAGTTGGTGGTTAATCAACAGTTAATTAATTTAACTCCTGCTTGGATGAGACAAAACCTCACCACTCGTTTGGAGGTGCGCTAAATTAAATTACCACTCATCTTGAGGCTTATGTCTATTAATGGTCGCTATCAGCAATTTTATTCGCCAAAGATGAAGCGCCTGGTCTTTCCTCAAGGCAATCTTTATGATTTATTGCAGCAAGCTAATCAGGGGAAAGAGAATGAGTATGCACTTGATTATTTTGGTCAGCGCCTAACATATGGTTGGCTTTTTAGTGAAATTGAGCGCTGCACTAGTGCACTTTTAGCACTGGGAATTAAGCAAGGTGAGGTAGTGACTGTTTGCTCACTTTTAACGCCGGAAACCCTGGCAGTTTTTTATGCGCTCAATCGCTTAGGTGCAATTAGCGATTGGCTCGATCCGCGCTCTAGCGAGCCAAAAATTATTAAAACCCTCAAACAAACTAAAAGTAAATTATTAATTATCCTCTCACCATTGGCAAAAGTTTTTGCTAAGGCTTTGTCTAAAAGCAGTTGTCGAGTGGTAATTTTATTAAATCCTCTCACTCAAGCTGGTCTGCCAAGCAAAGTTTTGGGTACCCTTAAAGGTTTATTTACTCCAGCACCAGCTTTTCCCTCCAAAATTCGCTTACTCACTTATAAGCAATTGCTTTTATTAGCCCATAAGCAGCCTGCCCCCAATATTCGTCCACGCCTTCATCAGGGGGCGGCTATTGTACATACTGGTGGCACCACTGGGCAGCCTAAAGCAGTTTTGCTCACTAATGAGAGTATTAATGCCGAGGTTACCCAAGTGGCTAATTTTCATTTGCGGTTTAAGCGCCAAGAGCGCTGGCTCTCTTATTTACCGCCTTTTGTGGTGGTTGGTTTAGTAAATGTGATTCACTTACCCTTAATCTTAGGGATGGAGCTTTGTTTAGTGCCCAACTTTCTTACCATGACTTTAGCTCAACAGCTTAAAACTTATCGGCCACATCATATTCCCTGCATTTCGCTGCATTGGCGCGAAATTATCAGCGGTAAAAAGTTGCAAAATTTTTCTCTTGATTTTGTTAAAAGTATTATTGTAGGAGGGGACGTTTTTTACCGGGGTATGGAAGAGCGCCTGATTGATTTTTTGCGCGCCCATAATTGCCATATTGCCCCCACCAAATGTTATGGCTCGAGTGAAAGCTCTTCAGTGGCAGTCGCCGGCTGTAATCATCAACCTTATAATAAATTAGGTAGTGTAGGTATTCCTTTACCAGGTAATCAGGTTGCCATTTATGAGGTAGAGAAAAAGCAACTGACTGGTCGAGCTGGAGTGATTGGGGAAATTTGTTTAGCCGGACCGGTTTTAATGAAAGGCTATTATGCCGATGAAACCGCTAGTAAAAAAAGTCTGCGCACTCATGCGGGTAAGCTGTGGTTGCATACCGGAGACTTAGGTTATTTAGATGATGATGGAGTATTATTTTTAGCGGGACGCAGTAAGCGGATGATTATTAGACGGGGCTTTAAAATTTATTCTTTAATGATTGAACAATTACTTAATCAGCAAGAGGAGGTTAAAATTGCTGTGGTGGTCGGTAAACCAGATAAAGCTGATGATGAAGTGCCTTGTGCCCATTTAGTACTGCAAGAAGATTACAGTCACCGCCCGGCTGAGGTGGAAAAGAAGCTACGCTTGCTTTGCCAACAGCATTTAAGTGATTATCAAGTGCCGGTGCAATGGTATTTTCACCAGTCTTTACCACTAACTGCCAATGGTAAAATAGATTATCGTTTTTTAGAAAACTATCATGAATAAACAGTCTCCTACCCCCACTACCACTCAGTCTGCAGGTTTATTGGCAATCATGCAAGCTTACAGTTGGAGTGTTTACTTTTTTTGCCTGCTACTTTTAGCGGTGGTTTTTAGTAAAACTTTTTTGGGGGAATATCCTTTTGATGTTAGTGAAGTTTTAATTGCCATGCACGAATTTAGCGGGGGGTTGCTCAGCAATGGGATAGTTGCTGGGTTTTTGTTTTTAGTTTCTTTAGTACCGATAGCGATTATGGCTGCCTTAATTCACTCTCAAGGCAAAAAAATTACCGCTGTCAAGCTTACTTCTGCCAACTGGCGAGTACGGCTTTTTTTAGCGCTCTTGTTAGGGGGTACTTTTTTACTTCATTTACTGCCCACTTTTTCTTGCGCTAATCCTATGTGTGATTATTTACCGGTGGTGGCCAGTTTTCCTGGTTTGCCTTTGGGGGTGGCTTTAGCCACCACTGTCGATGGTTGGGCTAGCGCTCAGGGTGGGGTGTGGGCACAGCTAGATTATCGCTTTTTAACTATTCTCCCGAATGCTTTGTTTTTGTTGGTTCTCTCTTTTTATTTTCTCACTCCTAAAGCCCAGTTGCCGCGCTTAATTCGCTCACGTTTGCTGCTTTGTTTGGGTTTGCTGATACTAGTTTTAGGTTTGCTGGTTTTTTATCTTTATTACTTGTCGCAAATAGTTTTTACTTTAAGTGATAATGATTTAGCCGATTTATTAAATCAGCACGCTCCAGCGCAAGTGGTAGAAGATTTTCATTTTCAAATTGGTGATGTCCTCATTCATCGTCCCAAAGAAATTGGTCAAGATTTAGTGACTAAATTAAGTGGTACCAATTTATCGCATACCGATACTTATTGCGGTGAGAATGAGTTAATCAATGGCAATGGTGATAATTTTTTTCAAACTGGAGGAATTAATATTGATAAGCTTGAGTGGCAACAGCGTTATGTGCGTGGTTCATTGCCACTGACGGTAGTTTTACGCCATCCCGATCCGCAGGTAGGAGCACAGTTGTGTGCCAAGCTGCGTCGTGCGGTTAGTGATCCCAAAATTACTTTTGGGGTAGATTTGCTTAATAAGCGGCAAACTTTTAACTGTTCTAATATGGTGTATTATTATTTATATCCCCAAGCGCCCAATTTTAATTTAGTCACTCCCGATTTACTGTTTGTCACCATGCTCCAGCATGACTGGCGCTTAGTTAATTGGACTAACTAAAATGATGATTATCAAATAGATATTAAGGAAAAATCAATGAAAAAATCTGTATCATCACCGTCAACTAGTTCTGCCAGCGGTTCCTTGTTAGCGGGCAAAAAAAAAGTTAAAAAAGCAGCCAAAAAAAATCTTTCTAGTTCAACTACTAACACTGACAGCAAAAAAAATCTGCCCCCCAAAAAAAGTGGTCAGCTGTTTTTTTTAGTTTTAGCTTTAGCACTTTTGTTTGCAGTGGCTTGGCGGTTGAAAGGGGGGCTAAATTTAACCAAACCCAGTCAACCCAGCACTCCCTCTGCCGATGAGATAGAAAGCTATGATATTTATGAGGTGGAGGCAGAAATCCTTGAGCAAGAGGCCACCCTTTACAATGATTATTTTGCCTTTAGCTACACACTGCCACCTAGTTACGCTGTTTATGAATGGTGGGAGCATAATTTAGCTAAAGAGCCGGGTGAAACTGGGCGCTTATCTCAGTTTGAGTTTACCAATGAGGATGGTGAGAGAGATAGTGAGAGTAGCCCCAATAGTGAGCAAAAATTTATTAGTTTTATTGCTTATGGTAATAAGCGCTACTCCCAGCTGGAGGATCATTTTGATGTCATAGTGGACGCAATTAAAATTGCCGGCGCAGATAATCAGGAAACTTTTTTAGACCTTTACGAAAAGAATTTAATTTTTGGGCAAAAATTAGCCGAGGACTATTTGTTGGAGAAAAAAACTCCCCTGCAGCTTGCTGGTAGAGATTGGGCGCAGCGCCTTTACCAGAGCGTGGGTGATGAGCGACCAATTTATTTGCTCCGTCTTGCCACACCACTTAAAAATGGTTATTTTTTGGTGATGCAATCTACTTATTGGGCCAACAATCCTCAGGCTTATGAGCAAGTATTAGCTCATTTTGCTCAAAGCATTAAGTTTAGTGAGTAATTTGACTCCAGTAGTGTCAACAAGCTGTGGTAGAGGGGGAAAAAATTTGACAAAGGGGTGAATTTTTTCTAAAATTAATTAACTACAAATATCGGCAAAGTTATAAAAACAGAAAGGCATGATTATGCTTAAAAGAAGCGCTGCATTTACACTAATTGAATTAATGGTGGTAGTGGCTATTATTGCTATTTTATCTACTATGGGGGTAGCAAATTTTTCCACCGCCATTAAGCGCTCGCGTAATGCGGTGCGGCAGAATGATGTCTTGGCGGTAAGTAAAGGTTTGGAAGCTTGTTATGATGTAATGAGTGCGAGGTATTTAAATCCAGCAGGTGGTGCAGCCACTGATTGCCATAAACCATATGAAAGCACTATGACCGGCGGTGCTAATGGAGTGTTTAAAGCAGATAGTAAAGGTGATCAGTCTTGTCAAAATCGTTGTCTCAATCAGGATATAAAGCCCAATATGAATAATCATAATTATACGGCATTAGTAGGATTGGTTGATAGTGCAGAAAAGTTTGTTATTTGTGCCAAGTTAGAAAACGTTGGCAATGTGGAAAGCATTGGTAACTCTAAAACAGATTTAGCAGCATTGCCTAATATTGAGACGGCAATCGAAACATTGTCAAATTCTACTAATAAGTGTGATGCTGGTGGCGGTACCGGTGGGTGCTTTTTCTGCGTTACTTCTTCACAATAAATTAAATAAATTTAGCTAAAGCATTGCCCCCTCGCTAGCGAGGGGGTTTTTCTTGACATACACCTGGAAATAATGCTAAAATGCTTTCATGAAACACAAGCAAGCCTTCAGTTTAATTGAATTAATGGTGGTTATTAGTATTATTGCGGTTTTGGCAGCCATGGGGGTGGCTAATTTTGCCACTGCAATTAAAAAATCTCGCGACTCGGTGCGCAAAAGTGAACTGGCTGAATTAACTCAAGCGCTGATGATGTTTCGGGCAGATTGGGGTTCGTATCCATATCGCTATGGTATGGATGCAGTAAGGCTGACATCAACAGCCATTTTAAATTACGAAGAGCCAGCCAGTAATCCTGTTAAAACACATGAACTAGTTCCTGATTATATCCGCTCCATGCCTACCGATGAAGCACGTGTTAGTGAGAGTGAGCAATATACTTATAAGTGCATCACGCCAAAAGAGGTCATCATTGATGGTGTAACTTATTGGCGCTGTGTTGATTTTAGCGTTTGCGCTTATTTAGAAGTGCCGCAGGTGAGTGGGGCAAATGCTAAAGATGGGATAGGTACTCCTTGTCTCAATCCCAACGATTGCAAATGGTTTTGTATGTATAGTCCGTAAAGTTCATGCCTCAGTCATTTTGCCGCTATCCTCGCTCTGCTTTCACCTTAATTGAGATTTTAATTGTGGCAGTGATTTTTAGTATTCTTTCACTGGCAGTGGGGCGGTTTTTAATTACTTTCTTAAATTTAAAACTTAGTGCCGAGACAATTCAGCGCATCCGCCAAGAAGGCAATTATGCCCTCGACCAAATTGATTATTTACTCCGCAGTGGCTTAACCATGCCCGATGTGTGTGTAGGCAGAATTCGCCCGGCTAATCCTCCCTCCGGCTTTGATTTGCATCACGATCTTCAAGCAGTCAAAGATAATCCTGATCCTAACAACATCATGCCTGCGCCATGTGTTGAGGAGCCAAAAGATCCTGATCCTCTTAGTGTCATAACCAAAGAACCTATTCACTGTGAACTTAATCCCACTCCTCAGCCCGGCTTCAGCTACTCATCTTATCACTCCAAAATTTATGACACTTGCCAAGAAAAATGTCATGTTTATGATCAACTGCGCACCAACACTCAGGGGTTAGATCAGGTTTATTTTGTGCGCAATTTAGTGGCATTAGCAAATTGTGATGGCAGTGGTGGTAGTAGTGGATGCCGGCAGCCGTCCTCACCTGATGAGGTATCCAGTTTATATTTATTTCGCAGTTTGGCGGCTGACCGGCGTCATGACGATTTTGACGACTTTGCCCGTAGTCCTCAGGTGCAAAGAATTCCCTTAACTAATTGGCGCACTGGAGTTGGGGGTGAACCCTTTTCAGTAAATAATTTGCGCTTTTATTGTTTTTTTGATTATTTTGCCAACAGCTATGTGGTACACACTTCTTTTGACATCACTTATCAGCGCCAATCTTTAAGTGGTCGGTTGCAACAAGTTGGCACCAAGCGAATTAATGAGCGCTTTGAGCGCTTGAGTGTGGTGCGCAATCCTTACCCTTTTGAATACTAAAGTTGGGGTTATTATTAACCATTAAACTCCAGCTAAACTAACAGCTGGTAAATCTTTGTTAACAATTAATATTGTTTATGGAGAAGTCAGACAAGAGCCGTTATAAGGTAATTCATTGGTAATGTCTTGGCTAAATTTTTGAGCCACCTGCACTTGTTTATTGTTGCCTTTATAATCTTGATATTGCACGGTTACCACCACGGTAACTTCTTGGGCAGTACCTGACCCTGACATAAATTTTAAGCGAACTTGGTATTGACCGTGATAACCCAGCTTAAAGTTAGGGTTATTGTCAACCTTGGGTTGACCGCAAATGGTGTCGTTAACATTACCCCTTGTCTGCCTGCTCCATTCGGTTGTATCAGTAAAAAAGTCTAGCACCGGTTTCTCTGCATACAGACCCGCTGGTCGATTAAGAATATCGTAAGCGGGTAATTGATAGGGAAACTCACATTTAATTTCATCTGCCCATCCACTGTTAGGAGTAGTATACTCATTGCTTTTTCCGGCACATTGTTCCCAAAGCCGCTGGTAAAATTGCCACCACAACATCCCATCACGAGCGGTGCGCCAGCGCTCCAGGCAAGAATTGGCTTGGTCGACTGCCTTAGCCCGCAGCCGGGCGTCAATAATTACCCGCTGGGTATAAAAAATATTACTGGCTAAAGCTATGAGGACAAAAGAAATCAAGGTCACCGCCACTAGTATTTCAATCAGTGATAAAGCGCTTTGGTGTGAAGGAGTGGTTTTTAGCATGTTTCTGTCTTACATCTCTCTATATTCTCACAAAAACAGCCGTGCGTAAAGGTGCCATTTTCTAGTAAAAATACATAATAGAGGTCGCCATCAGTTAAAATAAAACGAGCGTTAGCGTGTTTATGGTCAGTTTTCTCCTTTTCTGTGACGGGAGCAGATCCATTTTTCACATAAATTAAACCATATAAAGAATCAAAAACAAGCGTGTTGCCACCATTCTCATTGTGAATACTTAAGCCCACATCTTGAGGTAGGGTAAAATAGTGAGTTTTGTTAGTTTTCTCTTCATTAGCACCATCACGGTCTTTTTTACTGTAAAAATAAACTTTGGGTTCCAATTTACTACTCGTGTTACCGCTGTCAGTTGGAGGCAAGCCAGCAATCTGCCAATGACTCAATTTACACTCGCCTTTGGCGATAGTTGCTTCGTCGGCTGAACTGCAAGATTCTTCACCCCCACCACGATTACCCAGACGAGCTTTTTGAGCCATACTGTTAAAATAAACAATTAATTCTCTGGCGGTATTTTCCAGTCGCTGGCGGTCGCGTACTTTTAGATAGTTAACCAGTCCCACGGTGAGCAAAAAAACCACAATGGCAACTACGGCTAAAACTTCCACTAAGCTGTACCCTGCCTTCTTGCCCTGCATGAGCATCATTCTAGCATTCTCTCCCAGCGCTTGTCAAGCGATTACGCCTGGAAAACTCAGTTTCTCCAGATAATAAGTGCTCACTCATCTTGGTAACAATTTGATATAATACCCAAAGAGGGGTGGGGGTGGTGCAATTTTTTACTGCTGCCGCTAACAAGTTATTTAAGGGTGCTGTTATGTTAACTAAACACTTAGGGAAATTATTATTGTGTTTAATCACTACTCTGGGAGTGAGTTGGTGGTTTGGTGGCTACTCTCTGCTTGCTCAAGCTGCTCCTTTATCCGCTGGGGTGGCTGATTTGGCGCCAACTTTTAGAGCGCAAATAGAAGCTAGTGCCAGCACTCAAAGTAGTAATTTGGGTGCTAGTCACGCTGCTTTGGTGGTTAATCCCGACGCCACTCAAGTAATTTTAGAAAAGAAAAATCAAGATTTAACTGAGGTAACCAGTAGCAAAACGGTGGAGTTAGCCACCCAACTTTTAGAAAAACCAGAGTCAGATATCAAGTGGTATCACTTTATGCAAAGCTGGATTAGGCGGGCAATTACCAATGGTTTGCCAAGCAATTTGCTCACTTTGCTCATTTTGTTTCCCATTGTGGCCACCATTATTGCCTTTTCACGTCACGTTTTGGGTTTGCGCGGTTTTGGCATTTACGCCCCAGCCACCCTAGCCATTGCTTTTCTTTCTACCACTATTACCATGGGAGTAATTATGTTTGTGTTTATTGTTTTAGCCACAGTTATCTCTGGGCGAATTTTGCGCCATCTTAATTTGGCTCATTTGCCTAAATCTGCCTTAACCATTTGGTTAGTGTGTGTTCTAGTGATTGCTTTGCTTTTGGTGATGGCTAATTTACATGTAGAAGAATTTTATGCCCTCACCATTTTGCCTTTGCTGTTTTTGGTTTCTTTAGCAGAAAACTTTACCAGCACCCAGCTGATGTCCTCCACCAGAGAAGCAGTGCGCTTAACGGTGGAGACAATTTTTTTAGCGGTGATTTCTACTCTCATTATTGGCTCCAATCCCATCAGAGTATTTGTCATCTTAAATCCGGAATTAAGTTTGCTGGCAGTGTTTGGGCTTAATTTGTTAATTGGCCGTTATACTGGTTTGCGCCTGACTGAATTGCTGCGCTTTAAGTTACTGGTAAAAAAGAAGTAAATTTATGGCTTGGCTGCAATTAAATACCCGCGAAATACTGGGAATGAATGCCAGAAATAGGCTTTATACCAGTAAAAACTCTAAGTTTGCTCGCAGCCTAGCTCATTCCAAATTTTTAACCAAGCAACTGATGAGTAAGCAAAATATTGGGGTGGCAAAAATTATTACAGTTTTAAAAAATCATGATGATGTTCATGATTTCAACTGGAATTGTTTGCAAGCTAACTTTGTGGTTAAGCCCAGTAATGGTTCTGGTGGTAAGGGGATTGTGGTTTTTAAGAAACAACTTGGCGATGGTGGTTTTGTGGATACCATTGGCAAAAAATGGACTCTAGAAGCCATTCAGTTTCATTGTCTTGATATTTTGGAGGGTAAATTTAGTACTCATCCCGGAGTAGAGACGACAGTGATTTTAGAAGAGCGGGTAGAAGCGCACCCCTTACTGCAAAAATATGCTTATAAAGGTACTCCCGATGTGCGGGTGATTGTTTACAACAGTGTTCCAGTGATGGCGATGTTGCGTTTGCCAACACGTGAAAGTGAGGGTCGGGCTAATTTACATCAAGGTGCCATTGGGGTGGGCATTGATTTAGACACCGGGTTAACTACTTATGCGATTACTGGGGCGGGGCGGGAGATTACCCATTTACCTGAGAGTAAAAGAAAGCTTTCAGGAATTTTGGTGCCTTTTTGGGAACAGGCGCTGTTAACTGCCGTTAAAGCTGCCGGAGCTGCCAATCTCCTTTATGGGGGAGTTGATCTTTTTATTGATAAGCAAAAAGGTCCAATGGTGGTGGAGCTAAATACTAGCCCGGGACTTTCCATTCAATTAGCTAATCATCAGGGTCTTAAAAGAAGGCTAGAGCGTATTCACGATTTGCAGGTTTTAAGTCCGGAACATGGGGTGAGGATTTCTCGGGCGCTGTTTCGCTCTAATTTAACCGATTGCTTTATTGACCCTGCTTGTCGGGCAGAAATTTCGGTAGTTAATCCGGGGGAATTAATTTTGGGTAAAAGTAAAAAAGATCGCCTGCCAGTGAGTTTTTTTGTTAATACCCGGCGTTTTCGCTCCTCAATTTCTCAACAATTAGCTTTGGAGTTAGGGTGGCTGAAACCAGAGGATTTACTTTGGTATCAGCAAACCGAAACTGGCGAAAAAGCCCCAGTAATTGAGGTGAGCTTTGTGCTCAAGGGTAAAAAAATTAAAACTGAAATGTTGGTTTCCAAACAATTAGACAAAAGCAAAAATAAAGTTCATTTGGGCAGAAGAGATTTAGGTCAATTTTTGGTGAAAGCTTAAAGATTAGAGGGTTTTACTCGGGGAGCAGCCTTAAAAGTTAACAGGTGAATTTTTGGTGGTGAGCCTAAGCGAAAATATGGCGGCACCGTGCCAATACCTGGTGACACTAACATCCGAGCTTGAGGAGTTTCAATCAGTCCCACGCGGTATTCCCAGCGAGAAATTTTTTTGGGCAGCAAGGGAGTGTAACGGAACATATTTACTTGAGCGCCATGAGTGTGACCGGCCAAAACAAAATTAATGCCATCGGCACTGGTAATTTCATCAATAAAATTTGGCTGGTGTGCCAAGAGAATTTTGAAATCATTTTTTTTGGCTAACTTGTTGGCTTGTGCCAAATTAGGCTGACCATACCAACTATCTGCCACCCCACTTAAAAAAATTCGCTCCTCACTGCGTCGCAATACTACTCCCTGATTATGGAGTACTTTAATGTGAGCTTGGGCAAAAGCCCGGATGACTTTGGGGGTGGGCAGACCATAATCGTGATTACCTAAAACTGCATAAATCCCTAAAGCTGGAGGTTGGAAGGCAGCTAAAATTGCCAAGAGTTGCTTTAAGTCTTTTTCTTGTTGGGTGAGACTGCGACGGAAGGTTTGTAAATAATCACCACCTAAAAGAATTAAATCGGGTTGAGTCTGATTAATTTTTTTCACCATTTTCTTCAGTCGCAGTTGCGAGGAAAAGCGACCATGATGAATGTCGCTAATAAAACAAACTTTCAGATTATTAAAACTTTTAGGCAACTTGGGGTCTTTAATAATTAATTGCTCTAGTGAGAGAGAAAAGGTTTCCCCAGCAATATATGAAGCCAGCATCCAGGTAGCAATGGTAGTGGGACTCATAACTGATTGGTTTGTTCAATAATTTTAATCACTTGATGAGCCATCACTTTTTCTTTGGCTAAAGCCGCCAAAAAAGCCAGTAAGGGGTAATTTTGCAGTGGGGCGATTTGGGGTAAAACCTGCAAAGTATGAGCACTTTCGGCAGTTTTGCCTTGTTCTTTCATGGCAGCTACAGCAGCACTAAAGCGCTGCCCTTCACCTAAGAGAACGCCCAAATGATGGTTACGGGTGTCGCTGGTGGCAGACATCACCATATCATTGCCCCAACACTGTGAAGCAAAAGAGAAGGTTTGCTTTTGCGCCCCCAAACTTAAGGCAAGCTTTTCGCACTCACTGGCTAAAAGAGATAAACCATGAGTTTGCGTGCCGTAGGCAAAGCCCAAGCCCTTGAGGATGCCTACCAATACCGAAATGACATTTTTTAAGCTACTGGCATATTGTACGCCGACGACATCGCTAGAAAGTTGCACCCTCAAATAAGGGTTAGCAAAAATATTTTGCAACTTTTGCCCAATTTGCTGTTGCCCACAAGCAATGGTAGCCCCTAAATATTCTTCGCCAACCAAAGCGGCAGCAGTAGTGCCGCCAGCAAAAACTGCCGGTGTATAGGGAAAATTACCTAGTACTTGTGCCATGGTGTCTGTGAGGGGTCTGCCGGTATTAACGCAGAGGGCTTTCATGGCCGAAAACAAGACCACTTGGGGGCGCAGGTGAGCTTGTAGTTGACTTAAAACTTCTTCTAGAGCAGTAGAGACCACTGCCAAAACGATAATTTGACAATTTTCTGCCAGCTGTTGGAGAGAATTGGCAACTTGAAGATTAGCCGCCAAACTAATAGTGGGGAATAAACGGGGGTGGGTTTGGGTAGCTTGTAGCTGGGCGCGGACATCTGGATTGCGGTCATATACCCACAATTGAACCTGATGGTTTTGTTGACGGCTTAAATGCGCTGCCAGTGCAAACCCAAAATTGCCCATACCCACAAAACCAACTTTAATCATGGTTTAATTATATCATTTTAAGTTGATTATCAATCATGCTAACGGATTTCGTACAGTGAATGAGATAGCAAAGTTATGTAATATTGATGTCATATTAGTGGAAAAAATTATTAGAGATTTTTATATTTAAAAAAATCATTAACAGGCAGTGAAATGAGCTCACTTGCTTTCTTACCGCTGCTGTTGATTTTATTTTGCACTAGATAAAGTCCTAACTGGTAGCCAGCCCAGCGAGGTAATTTCAGTTTTTCATTACCACTAACAAAATAAACTTTTCTTTTTTTTTGCCAAGAGAAATTGTCAATAAATAATTCTTTATTAAAAACTGCTTTAATTTTTTCACTATTTCTGCTTGAGCGATTGCTAATAGTTCGGATAAAAAATGAGGGTTGATGGGGATTGATTTGCTGTTCAAAGGCACAAGCTAAGCCTTCTAGGATTAATGAGCCAGCTAAGGTATTGTCAAATTTTGGTAGCAAAAACCATCTTTGAGCGTGATTAATTTCGTGAGCAATCATCGAAATTAAGTTTGCTTGAGTAATTTTATTAGAGTGTTTATTAAGATAAATAATAATTAAATCATCGCTAAGTGTCTCTCCGGAAATACCCATCTCAGGAATGGTATTACTTTTTTGATTAGCAATAATGATATTGATAAAGCGGGAAATATTGAGTAGTTTTACAATTCGCTTTTCTGCAATAGCCACACTTTCTCTCACCATTTTTTCTAATTTTAGTGGTAGAGCGTTCACAAAAAAAGGCGATAAATATGGTTGGGTCATAAAAAATTAGGGGGGAGTGACGGCATCAAACACTTCCCAATATTTTAGTGGCAACCTTTACCACTTCCTCCATTACACGTCCTACCTCCACAGTCGCACACCGTTTCTACAGAAGTGATTACTACTTCCAAAATAGCCAAACCTTCATTGTTTTCCATTTCTCACCCTCTCTCCTATTTTAAATGGATATTTCAATGTAAAGTGATGCCGTAAGAGCAGTCCTTATTATATCATCAACATAATTAAATATTTATAATAAATCTATCTGTGTATTCTCAAAAAGTATTAATGATAGGTTGTCCTCGTTATGCGGTTTATAATATTTACTGATGTCAGTTTTTCGTCGCTCCCAGCCATATTTGTGTTTGAGTCCCATGGATGGAGTGACTGATTCGCCCATGCGACAAATTTGCAAAAAGTATGGTCGGGTGGATCTACTCACGAGTGAATTTGTTAATGTAGAGGGTTTGCATTTTGCCAGAGAGCGCTTGGCAAGTGAGTTGCAGTTTAGTCCCGGGGAACAACCACTTTTACTGCAAATTTATGGTTTAAATCCAGAGTTTTTTGCTCAGGCAGCCACTCTGGGTTTACAACGCGGTTTTAGTGGTATTGATCTTAACTTTGGTTGTCCGGCTAAAAGTGTGGTGCATGCTGGAGCGGGAGCGGGCTTAATTGCCAATCCTCACTTGGCGCAAAAAATTTATCAAGCGGTGAGAGAAGCGGTAGACGCTTGGGCGGCTACTCACCCTGGAACCAAGCCGAGCTTAAGTATTAAAACTCGCTTGGGGGTAGATAAACCAGTGATTGACGAATGGTTTAGTTTACTGCTTTCTTGGCATCCCGATTTAATTACAGTTCATGGTCGCACTCTCAAGCAAGGTTACACGGGACAAGCCGACTGGCAGGCAATTGGGCAAGTGGTGGCTTTGCGCTCGCGTCTCTCGCCACAAACTGCCATTTTTGGCAATGGCGATGTTACTAGTCTTAAGCAAGCTTTAGCCCGGCAGCAGCAAACTGGTGTAGATGGAGTGGTGATTGGGAGAGCTGCTTTAGGTAATCCTTGGGTGTTTACCAGTCATCAGCCCACTTTATCAAAACGTCTTGAGGTGGCACTGGAGCATGCCCTGCTTTATGAGAAAACGTTTGCGCATCGGGCTAATTATCAATTTTACCCTATGAGAAAGCATTTAGCTGCTTATGCGCATGGTTTTCCTGGGGCTAGTTTGTTGCGACAGGAACTAGTTAATTGTGGCAACAGTCAACAGGTGGCGGCAGTTGTGAACCGATATCTGCTGTCTTAAATTTTTTTTGTTACTTTGTATTCTAAATATTTGCCCATCATCAGTCGGGTGTGGGCGTCGAGTCCGGGCAAAGCGGTAAAGAAAAATCCGCAAATTGGCAACAGCACAAATTCCAGTGGTTGCATGATAATAGATAACCACTTGTGTTGGTGCGGTCGGGGAGGGCGATTAAGGGCGTCAATAATCATAATGGCAAAAAGAGAAATTAAAGCAATGGTGAGTAGAAAAGATGACACTTGAGGGAGAGTTTTGCCAATGGTGGTGCGATTGAATTCTTGATTTAGTAGTGGTGGCAGCAGAGCGGAAACGGTAATAGCAAACCAGTTGACTGGCCAGAGAAAATGATCCTCAATCACTTTGATAATCCGCACAAACCTGTCACCAAAAGGAATGTCGTCGTTGATAATAAATTGTTTAATAATGTAGGCATCATCAGAAACACCCCAAGCCCAGCGTTTTAATTGCTCGTATTGATTAATCATGGTACCCCAAAAAGTATCAGTTTCAGGCATATCGGCATAAATGGGTAAAAAAATTGGGTGCACCGAAAAATTCCCTTTTTTGGCAAAATAAGATTTGAAAAAAAAGCGGTAGTCTTCGGGAATTACATTGGTATCCCAAAAACCAATTTCATTCATGTGTTTCAGACTAGTAGAATAGGTAGAAAAATTAATTAAGCGATCGCGCCGCATTAAAATATACATTTGATTAACCGAAAAAGTTGCCCCCAAAACTCTAATCACTGCTGGCACTTTCCAAATATTGTTGTAAAAAACAATACATCCTTGCCAAGTAGCATGATAGCGATCACTGCTTTGTAAAAAATCAAAAGTTAAATTACTAAAATAGTGGTGATGAAAAATAGCATCGGCGTCTTCGGAAGTAATGGTGATATTTTCTATGGGAATACCGGCTTTATCTACCAAAAGTTGTTTAGCTTTTTTACCCCCCCAAGCATTATTGCTTGATTTACCCTTAACTTCACCTTCAATGTCGGGGTGAAAAGTGGTCCACAAATGACCAAAACAGTGGCGATAATTTTTTTTCAGCCAAGTGGCTTTTTTGACTGCCGCCTCACCTTCGCGCTGTTCAAAGCTAATCATAATGTGTAAGTTTTGGGTGGGAAAGGATTGCTGACTTAAATGTTTGAGAGTGCGCTCCAGGGTGCTTAAAGGTTCAGTGTAGGTGGGAATAATAATTAGGTGATGAATTAACTGATATTTTTTGGGGAAATGTTTTTTAAGATCTTTGAGCCAATCATTACGACTGCTGGCTTGAAGGCGAAAATGAGCAAAAAAAGCTAAAAAGGCTAAAACAGCAGAGCGATATAACCAGTAAACCGTAAAGGCAATTACATAGTATGCCACCAGTTGTGGACACAAAAATGAACCCCAAACTGGAAAAGAAATTAAAAACCAAGCGAAACATCCGGGTAAAATTTCTAAAAATTTTTGCGTTCGCACGGGGTGGCGCAAAAAATAGTCTTTCACTAGTTTCATCTCTGACGATATTGTAACATTGGCTGATGCGATATAATAGGGTATGGCAAAAATTGCAATTCATCCGGGTTTAGATCTTAAACTCTCCGGCAAGAAAAAAAAGCTCCCCATTATTAGAGCTTACTATCGCCCCTTTTTCTTTGCTGCCCTGCCAGCCAATATTTTGTCGCTGACTTTAGCGGTGGTTTTTTTTAAGTTTTTACCTCCGGTAATTCCCCTTTTAGGTAGTGTTTTAGATCGTCAAGAACGCTTGGTAGATAAAATTTGGATTTTTACTTTGCCGGTTATTGCCACCGTGATTAATTTGGTACATGCAGGGGTGATTTATTTTGGTCGCAAGCACAAAGTTACTTTGCTGAGGATTTTTGGTTTAATCACGGTTTTTATTCAGCTGTTACTTTTGGCAGTGTTGCTGCGCTTAATTTTGGTTTTGCTTCCCTTGGGAGGACTGCTGTGATATTGGCAGCAGCTGGACAACCATACTTAATTATAGCCACTTTATTTTTAGCTTATGCGGCAGTGTGGTGGCTCACCCCTTTAGTGATTAAATTATATCGCTGCTGTGGTTGGGACAAACCTCATCAAGGTGAGCGGCAAAAAATTAAAGATACGCATGTGGGTAATTTACCGCGAGGTGGTGGTTTAGCCATTGGTGGGGGGTTATTTGCGGTGATTATTGCCGGGGCAATTATTGCCCCCGCATATTTTCTTTTTCCTTGGGTGGGAGAAGAGTTAGCCGCTACTCATGACGGTTTGCAGTTGGTGCTGAGTATTTACGCTGGAGCTTTAATTTTTATTTTTTTGGGTTGGGGCGATGATGTCCATGATTTAAGTCCCCTATTTCGTTTAGGGGTGAATGTAGTGGTGGCGCTACTGTTGTGGCGGGCTGGTTTAAGCATTGATTTTGTTACCAATCCCCTGGGTAGTGGGGTGTGGCATCTTAATCAGGTACCTTTTTTAGCCGCTTTGCTGACGGTAATTTATTTTGTGGCCATGGTTAATATTACCAATTGGGCTAAAGGAGTTGATGGACAACTGCCGGGAGTGGTGGTGATTGCGGCAATTTTTATTAGTGTGGTGTCATTTCGTTTAACTGGTAAACTCAATTACAATTTGCTTTTGGGAGCGCTGGTGGCGGGTGGTTATGCAGGTTTTTTGCATTGGAATTTTTTCCCCCAAAAAATTTTACCTGGGTTTGGAGCTGGGGCTTTGGCGGGATATTTTTTAGCCGTGCTGTCTATTTTAGTGGGGGCGAAGTTAGCTACTTTGTTTATGGTTTTAGCTTTGCCAATTGCTGACGCCATCTTTACAATTTTGCGTCGCATTCATGCTGGTAAATCAATTTTTTTAGGAGATAGAGGGCATTTACACCACAAGCTTTTAGATAAGTTGGGTTGGAGTCGGCGGCAGATTGCTTTATTTTACTATGCGGTAACTTTAATTATGGGGGTGCTGGCACTGCTGCTGCCTACTGGGGGTAAAATTATCGCTTTTGCTTTAGTGTTGCTATTGGTTTTTTACTTTTTAATTTGGGTAAAATTGCACCCTTAGGGCAACTGCTGCTACAGCTTGGGAACCTGAGGCAAATGGTTTGACAAGTTTACTTAAGGCTTGCTATAATCGCTTACTGGGTGATGGAAGTATATTTTCCCTATGTTTAATGCTCATAATTCTGCCGATAGTCAGCAAGCTGCCAGTGATGAGGTAGCCAATGAATTTGACCAGCTGGCGGCACAAATGCCTTTAGCTGACTACGAAGACGTGCCTCCCATGGCAGAAGAAGCGCTTTATACTTGGGTCGCCCCAGAGCGAATTTTTCGCCCTCGCTTGTCAATGGATTTTAAGCGTAATTTAATTTTGCTTTTAGCCTTGATTGTGTTGTTGTTAATTTTTTTAAGCAATCTCTCTCTTTTGATTGTGGTGTTGTCGCTGATTTTTTTTATGTTTGTGGTAATGAATGTGCCTCCCTTAAAAATTCGCCACACCTTAACCAATTACGGTATTTATGTGGGTGATCACAAATTTTATTCATGGAAAGATCGGGGCGCACGCTTTTGGTGGGAGCAAAGTCATGGACAAAATTATGTGGTGGTAGAAACCCGGGTGTTTCCTTATAAGATTGTGATGCTGGAGGGTTTAGAGGGTAATAAGCAAATTATTAGCAACATTTTAGGCGCTTATTTACTGGAGCAAAAACCACCGCAAACTGAGGCTGATAAATTGATTAAGTGGCTTCGCGAAACTTTTCCTTTGGAGTAGTGGGACAGCGGTGGTGACTGTTTTCCTCTTGACGAGATGGTCAACCGATTATACAATGTCCCCTCGGTTGCCGTTTGCGTTTGGCAAAAGTGGCGACAAATTTGGCAGGAGGTGGTTGTTTTGTGGTGCCGTTGGAGTAATGAACAGGACAGGAGTACATCGGAGAAGTTGCGGAGTCTTTTCTTTTGGAAGAGACATTTTTTTGACTCGGACGAGAAAAAACGTGCTTTTGTGTTTTTTTTAGTCTGTCGCTGCTGCAGTAGTCAGGAGGTAGCTAAATTAACTCCCTCAAAACTGCAGCGAAAAATGTATCGTGACTTTGTGAAAACTTGGGCAAGTAGTCAAGGTTTACTCGCTCAAGTTTTCGCTCAGCCGACGGTGGCAGTCAACAACATTGCCAAATAATTTTTGCCCCCTTAACTGGGGGCTTTTTATTATTTTTCTTGACTTCATTAAATTTTCTGTTAATAATTGGGGTATGAATAGGGAAATTAATTCTTTACCTCAAACTGAGGTAGCTCAAGCAACTACTGATATTGTCGCTGTGGGAGCAGAACAGCCAGAAGTTGAGTCGCCAGAATTAGCTGCAGCCGAGAGAGAAGCTAATTTGCTACCACCAATGCCTCAAACTGAGGAAGCCCCGCCAACAACGAGTGCCGAGTTAGAGACAGCCAGCAATGAGGACACTCAGCCACCAAACTTGGAGTTAGTTGGGGCAGTTGAGGGAGCAGTTAGTTCACCAGAGCAGTTGCCTCAAGATGAAGTGGTTCAAGCAACCGCTGAGCTTGCCTCTGCCCCAGCAAGTGAGAGAGAAGCTACTTCATCAGAATTAGCTGCAGCTGAGGAAGAAGTTAATTTATCACCACTAGTGTCTCAAACTGAGGTAGCCCCGCCAACATCGAGTCCTAAGTTAGAGACAGCCAGCAATGAGCACACTCAGCCACCAAACTTGGAGTCAGTTGGGACAGCTGAGAGAGCAGCGAGTTTGCTAGAGCAACAAATTGCTAAGTTGCAAAAAGATATTGCCAATCTTAAAGAAATTTTGGGACGCGAGCATTTTGTGGCAGCGCAAAATGAATATGACAACTTACAGCAGCAACTCGCTGATATCGAACAATTCAAATGTCTTTTTACTGCTGCTACTTATGCGAGTGAAAGAATTGATGCTGATAGAATTGCTATGAACAAAGAAACTTTTGCTAATTATGACCAACTGATGATGCAAAAAGATAATTTAGAAGTAGAAAGAAAACTTTTAGAAATTAAGCGCAATTTATTACAAGACTACTTTTTACGTCCTCAGCACCAAGGACAGCAGGAGGCTATAAGAGCCAGCAAAAATCAAGTCAAAATGGAAATTTTGCGCAAAAAAGCCGCTGATATTTTTGAGTTTTTAACTTACCATGTGATTGAACATGATGATGTTTTTGCTGACAACTTAAACCATGAAGGTCAACCGATTGAGGATACTGCCGCAGGCAAATTAGAACAAGCTGCTGCTGTGCCCAGCGCTTTGTATGACGATCTTTTCAATGGCGTAGACTGTGTGTTTAAGGCTGGTGGTCCGGCTTCTTTAAGCAAAGTAGCCGCCTTTGCCATTGACGCGACTACTGGTACTTCTAGTTTTAATTTAGCTAAAAAAGATTTTCATTTAGACAATTTAGAAAAATCTGGAGAATTATCACAAATTAAATATTTATCTTTAGGCGAAAATTTTCCCTATGTGGGCGAGCTGAAAAATGTTCCTCGCTACACTGTGAGTGTCGGTGATAATGTAGTGCTATATTTAAGCCAGCACTATCTTGTTCCTGGTTTGGTGGAGCAAAATGAAGCGGCAGTGTCGCGGCAGGCGCACCTCCAAATGGAAAACTTAGCCGCCCACATTTTAGTGCAGCTGTGTGTGGAGTCGGCGGTGACTTATTTGTTGAGCAATCACTTGCTTCATCAACATCTTAACGCTCAAGATTTGTCTGCCGATGAGTTGCAAAAGTATCGTCAGGCAAATTTATGCAGTAAAAATATGTGGCATTATTTTAGTCGGGGTTTAACCAAAAAAATTAATCAGGCTAATTTAGCTCGCCGTGCCGCCCAGCCAACTGATAGTGACAGTGGGGCAGATGGGGGTATGGCAGGAGTTAGCGCTTACATTAAAAATCTCTCTCTTGATGTTGCCAGTGCTAAGTTAATTAAACACTATGTGGGTAAAATTTATAATATGGCTGGCAAAGGCATCGCCGACGAGCGCCATCCTTATCGCGGTATTCGCTTGGTTGATGATAGTCCACAGGAGCAGCAGTATGCTGCTGCCAAAATTGATAATCAATTAATTGAGTTAGTCCTCACCGCTGGCAGAGAGTATGCCTTGCATACTTTAGATGCTCAAGCTGCTTATTTACGCCAGCACCGCTCTTAGTTTCTGGAGGCTGATTATCTGATGTAGTTTGCTCCTTGCTGAGGAAGAAAAAATCTCCACTTGAATAATATCCTATATTATGTTATAATGTGGCACTGCTTGTTCAGCTTAATTTAATTAAAGGAGGTGAAGCTAATGACAAGCACTCCAGCGGCGCCGGTTAATTCCGTCGAGCGATATCAAGGTCTTTATTTCTTGTATCGTCTGGGGAAATTGGGCGGATTGGGGTTTTGTGGCCGAGTGGCCAGCAACCTCGTGAAGTTGGTTTGCTGTGAGCCAGATGTCTTCTGGGAGGAGACTGATTATGCCTTAATGGAGAACATTTGGCAGCAGGTGAACCATCGATTGCGGGTGTGGGGTCAGCCCCCCATTGACCCGATAGACCGCGATGATTTGGTGCGCTGCTGTACCCAGCTGATGAGAATTTATTTTAATTAGCTCATCAGCTTTTCCCCACCAGAAAAATTTGGTGGGGATTTTTTTTAGAGTATTTGAATTTGATAAGCAAATTCAAAAGTAACTGCTGGCGGGAGAACAATGGTGCCCTCTCTTTGGCTAAAGTCTCCTTGGTAATTGGCAAAGTCTCCATGTCCATGCCAGGGTTCCAGACATAAAAAAGGATCACCGGGTTTAGTCCAGACTCCAAACCAGGGCACATGAGAAAAACTAAATTTCAAACCACAATGCGGTCCTTGCAAACTGATATAGCGAGAGCGTAAGTTCTCCCACACTAAAGCGTCCTCAGCAAATAAATCATAATTAAGTGGCAGGGTTTTTCGCCGGCCGTAAGCTTGACGCTCGGGTATAAAACTACTATCAGCGGGGTTCATTTTCAGCCGCCGCAATTCTTCTTCTTGAGCAAAAATTAAGCGGTAATCACTAAATTTTTCGCCGGGCAGCAAAGGACAGCGAAAAGCAGGATGTGCCCCCACGCTAAAAAGCAAGTCACTTTTGCCAGGATTAAAAACTTGAGTAGTAACTTCCAAGCTCGCTTCATTTAATTGATAAGTATTGGTGAGCCGAAAAGCAAAAGGGTAATTAGCGCGAGTTTGGTTGTTATCTGTTAATCTTAAAGAGAGACTTTGTTGTGTTTGGCTAACTAGGGTAAAGTCGGCATAGCGAGCAAAACCATGATTGCCTAAATGATAGGTTTTGCCTTGATAAAGATAACTTTCATTTTTAAGTTTCCCCACCACGGGAAAAAGGGTGGGATTGCGACCGCCCCAAGAAGCGTCAGCTTGATAAGCATATTCAATTTGTCTTTTTTTATCGTATAAACTAGTCCATTCACTCCCAGCGAGCTTAAAATTAACTCGTAAAAATTCATTTTCCAAGCGCATTAGTTTCCTTTCTCACCAGGTAGGGCGAATTTTTTCTGCCAAAGGGTGAAAACTTCTACTTGTTGTTTGCCAAAAGCAGCCAATTCTTTTTTAATTGCTGCTGGACTTTCTTCTATCCACAAAGTGGCGGCTCTTTTAGAAAAAAAACAGTCAGCATAGGTAATAATTTGCTCGCTGAGGCTTTGGGGAGTAAAGTCTTTAGCTGGCAGGGGTAATTGGCGGCGGCTGATTTCTTCCTTAGTTAGTCCCACTCCCACGTGGCGAGAGGCCACCAGGGCATGTGCCTCTAAACCATGTTGGCGCAAAATTTTTTCTCCGGCTACACCGTGAGCAATATAAGGCAGCGTTCCACTGCAAGCCATTTTGGCGCTTTTTACTTGGCAAACGCCAATGTCATGCAGCATGGCTGCTTCTTCAATAAAGGTAAGCTCGTCATCACTTAGGTGCAAGTGTCTGCCAATTTGCAAAGCTTTATTAGTTACCAACACCGCGTGAATGGTAAAAATTCTATAAGTGAGAGTACCTGGCTGATAATACTCATTAATGAGGGAAAAATAATCTATCATCCCCTCATTATATCACTGGTTAAAAACCCACCAACTTAGCTTAGCTGATTAAATTTGCGCCACTGTGAACTCAGGTAGCGCCTCACTTTAGAGAGATTATCATCGTCATATTTTTGGGTGAATTGCAATTTTTCTATGACCGAATCTACCATATCTTGATAACCAGCTTTATCAATTTTTTTCATTGACTTTTTGAAGGCGCTCACTTGAGCGTCCCAAAAGCGCTGCACATCACGATACAAAGCAGTAGTTAAAGTATTAACTTCACCAAAAATTTCGGTGATTTTTTCTTCCATGGCGGCGCGTTCTTCTTCAACATACTGATTAAATTCGTTTAACTTTTGTTTTACCAAAGCACGATTTTGCTTGCCAGAGCGAGGAGACAAAAAATACATTGCTCCAGCACCCAGTAAGCCACCCAAAACTCCAGCAGTAAAAACTGCTAATCCACTAACTGACCTGTCTTGACTCATAATCATCTTTCTATCAAGTATTTTACTTGCGCTTTATTATTGGCTATGTTATCATTATGATACTTTATCTGATGAAAGTCAAGGATGTTTGCTAACTTTTTCAAACCCAAGCAAGCTATTGTTTGCGGGAGCACAGAGCGTTTTTTTTCGGTGGCAATTAGTGAAACCAATGTTCAGGCTGCTTTGTGGCAAGTAGATCAAAATGTTAAAGTTTTAGCTAAATCTAATTTGAAGTCATACGAGAGTGAGCGTGATTTGCTAGTGCAACTGGATGGTTGTTTGCAAGAATTGGGTGAAGAGGGTGAGGCGGTACACCAAACTCTTTTTCATTTAGATAGTGCTTTTGTTTCTGGGCAGGAGTTAAGCAAACAGCAAACTGAGTTTTTTACCCGGATTACCACGGCACTGCAATTAGAGTCACTGGGTTTTGTCACCAATACCGAAGCGGTAATTAATGCCCGCTTAGCGCTTAATCCTGAGTTTGGCAAACAGTTGGTGGTGGAGTTTACCAAAAGTAAAGTAGTGTTTTCTTTGTATGAACAAAAACGTCTCCTAGAAAGTTTAGCACAGGACTTACAAACCGATTTTGCCGGTCAGCTTAAAGCCGCCCTAGTACAGTTGGCGGGACATTTGGGTGCTGATTATGCGAGTTGTTTTCAGCCGCCCCAAGAACTCTCCCCAGAGGCAGATGAACCAGCGGCTTTATTTATTAATTACATTTCGCTGTCTTTAAGTAGTGAGGAATTGGGTAAAATTATTGCGCAATTACCCGAAGCCCTGCCAGCACGCAATGAAATTTTAGGCAGTGAGATTTTACTCAATTATATTTTATTGCCTTCAGCAACTATTATTTCTCGCTCTTTAGGTTTGCTGCCTAAAGATGAGGAAGAATTGGCTCCTGCCAGCGAGCCACCACTGGAGCGAGTGGAAACTCCAGAGGAACCCCCCTTAGTGCTGTCGCGGCAAAAGCTTGCTCAGGCTAATCAAGCAGTGGCACATGCAGGCGAAAATATGACTGCCAATGAGCCAGCTGCTGTTACTTTGGAGCCAGCTTTAGTCAAAAAAATCGCTATTCTTGGGGTAATTTTGGGTGTGACTGTGGCAACTTTGCTAGGTTTTTATCTGTATTTACGTCGAGCTCGGGTGCAAGTAATTTTGGCACCCAAAACTTCGGTGTTGTCTAAGAGTTTAGAGGTGATAATTGACCCTAAGGCGAGTAAAGCCGATTATGAGAATTTTGTTTTGCCGGGGGAACTTAAAGAAGTTAGTGTCACTCACACGGTAGAATTAGCCACCACAGGTAAAAAAGATTTAGGTGATCCGGCTAAAGGTAAGGTAGAAATTATCAATACCAAAACAGAACAAGTGCATTTGAAAAAGGGTTTAGAAATTGAAAATGGGGTCTTATCTTTTGCGCTAGATGAAGATGTTACTTTGGAGCCAGCTAAAAGAAAAGATGATAACAGTGGGATTGATTTTAGCAAAAAAACTGTGGGGGTGACTGCTAACACCAAGGGCAAAGCTGGCAATAATATTAAAAAGGGCGCCTCATTGCGGGTGGGCTCTTATGCTAAAGAAGTTATTGAAGCGGTGGCCGTGGAAGATTTTTCTGGTGGAGTGGAAAAACTAGTGAGTGTTTATAGTAGCGATGATGAGAAAAAAGCTTTAGCTACTTTAAACGAAGAGCTCCCTGCTCAAGTGAGTAAACAAATTAATCCCCGTGAAGGCAACAGCTATGTCACCCCGCAATTGGGTAAGATTAAAATTACCAAAACTAGTGCTTCTTTGAAAGTGGGTGATGAGGGTGAGACGGTCAAAGTAGAAGCGGTGGCAAAAGTACCGGTGATTGTTTATCAGTTGAGTGAATTAGAGCCCTTAGCCACTGCTTTTTTGGATAAAGAATTACAACCAGGCTGGGAATTTAATCAAAGTACTCCAGAAATTCTTTCGGGAGAAAACGCGGCTAAAACGGCTCAAGCTGAGGGAAAAATTTATTTAGATGTGGATTTGTCTCGTGGTGTAGTGCGGCAAATAGATAAAGATTTAATTTTGCACGAAATTTTGGGACAAAAATTAACCAAGGTCAATAATTACCTGCAAGCTAATGATGCTTTAAAAAGTTACCAGTTGATTTGGAGTAGTCAGTTAGCGGCTAAATTGTTAGGCAAGCTGCCAAACAGTGTTAATCAAGTGCAGCTTGACACACCATAAATTAGGGGGCATGAAAATAGCGAGTTGGTTTTATGGGGGAGTGTTTTTATTAGGTTTAGTCATGATTGCGATTGGTAGCGCCCCTTTTGTGTGTGGCTGGTGGCATAATGCTTTTGAGGCAGGAGGTAGGGTTGTTTATCCACTTGATCTTAATGCCTATTTACAAAAGTTAGCTAATACTCCCCAAATTATTGCTGATTTCTCCAGTGTCCAATTTTATCGTGAGCAATTGGTAGATTATGATAAAATTGAAAATTGGTTTGGTCATAAAGCAGTCACAGTCGCCAACAGTAGTGAAGAAAGTTATCTGTTAAATATTCCCAAATTAGAAATTGCTAATGCTTTAGTGCAAGTGGGTGGGGGTGATATTAATCACCATTTATTGCACTTTAATCCTGAAGTGAAAATCGGCGGTTTAGGGGCAGCGGTAATTTTTGGTCACTCGACTCTAAGACAGTTCTACAATCCTAAAGAATCAAATAAAAATCGCTATAAATCAATATTTTCTACTATTATGACTTTGCAAAATGGCGATGAAATTCGCCTCAACTTGGGAGAGATTGTTTATGTTTATACTGTGGTGGGTAAAAAAGAAGTTCAGCCTGATGATGATGAAATTCTCTCTCAAGATTTAAGTAAGCGGCAAATTAAATTAATTACTTGCGTACCTGAGGGTACTTTTTTACGTCGGGGGATTGTGACCGCAGAGCTCAAGCTATGAAAATTTTAGGTATTGATTACGGTCGCAAAAGAGTGGGGGTGGCAGTTTCTTGCGCTTGTTTAGCTGAGCCCTTACTAATTTTAGAAAACAATCCAGAGCTTTTTGCTCATTTGCAAGAAATTATTACCGCTCATCGGGTGCAAGAGCTAGTGGTGGGCATCAGCGAGGGGGAAATGGCGCAGGTTTCTTTAGAGTTTGCCACTAAATTGCAGCAGCAAACTGGCTTGAGAGTCCATTTGGTTGATGAAACTCTCAGCACCCACCAAGTGCGTGAATACTTGAGGCAATTGCCGGCAAAAAAAAGGCGCGGACGCATTGACCACTATGCTGCGGCGGTAATTTTACAAAACTATTTGGACGATTTATTCATTTGAATGGCTTTGCCCACGCGTATCATTCCCAGAGTCACTAAAGTCCAACCGCTTAAATACAGTAGCAGTGGTAATAAGTGATAAAAGCCTACCTTTACCAACCACTGCGTGCGGTAGTAACTCCCAGTAGTAAAAAGCACATCGGCGGTTTGTTCGGCTAAATTGTCTACAATGTGTTTTTGATATTCAAAATGTAAAATTAACAACAAAAAGCCAACGAAAAAAAACACCATGGTGCGACTAGGTTTTTTGATTAAAAAAACCAAGCTAACTGCTGTCATCACACTAAAGCCCAGCACTTGGTAGTTATGTAAAAAAGTAAAATATAGCAGTTTGGCAAAATTAACTATCATGATATTTTTTTCTTTTGCCTCTTTTGCCGTAAGGTTGCTGTTTGAATTTAATTAAAATTGCGGTCAAAATGATGCCAGCAGCCAACATGAGAGGCAAATATTTTAGTTCTCCACCAGTTATAGTAGTCGCGGGAGGAGCATTGCCACTCACCACCTCGCCTGCTAAAACTAATTCCCCAGTATTACTATTATACCTTGAGAGTTGCGGCAGGGAACTTTGATGAGTGTGAGGTTGGGCATAAAAGCAGACAATCAGCACTATGGGTTGTTTCCCAATCATCCCCTCCACCACACCTACTCCTAATTGCGAAAAATTACCGTTGAGAATATTAGCGCGGTGAGTGGGGCTAGCCATCCAGGCTGCCACTAAATCTTTTTCGTTAGTAAAATCACGAGCCAAATTTTCTCCGGCAGAGAGATAAAAATAATTCTGTTGCTGAATAAATTGCCAAGGTTCCACCCCATCGGGAGAAACATGCGCCCAGTAATTATGTTCCAGCATAAACTTACCTTTATCAAGTGCAGCTTGAGTCAGTTGTTCTTGAGGAGTGAGAGCCCCTAAAGCATGTTTGGCGCGCTCAAGGTTGAGCAAATTGACAATAGTGTTAGTATCCAGATGAGTGGTGGTGGTAATTCCCAAAACTTGTGGTGGGGTGAGCGTTTGCCACCATTTACCAGCAGAATAACCAGAGATAAGTAAAACTAACATTGCTAAAATAATTTTGCCGCCAATACTGGCACTGCAAAACATTTTATTATTTTTGCCAGAGCTAATAATTTGCCACCAATGATTTTCCGACGCTATCACCACCTCATTAAAACACCCCCCAGTGCAAAAGTCAATTATTTGCAGGGTGTTGGAGTTGACTGAGTGCTAAAGCTGTGGGTGATAAGCTAATGGTTTAAGTGACTTAATTCACTGGGTTTTTTGGGTAACCATAGCTTTTTTAGCCTGGTAGCGCTTGACAAAAATGTTAGCTGTAACTATAATAAATCCCATTAGAGAAGTTACTGTCTTATTAATTAATTATGAAATTTTCACCTCAGTTACCATTTTGCTCTTTTAGCAAATGGGGAAATTTTTTTCTCCTGAAATAATTTGTGGGGCAAGTAGCTTCTCTTTCTATAATTTAGTATAGAAAGAGTATATGGCATTTTTTAATAATCTCTCTTCGCTTTTTAATGCTAAAGCGCGACAACAGCGCGGTGGCAAGGCTGCTATTGGCAGTAAAGCACCCGCCAATTTACCTCCTAGTAAATTAGTTAAGCAGCGCCAAGTTGCCACTCCATCAACTAAACAGGTGGCAACTCATTCAGGAGCTAATTTTGACAATCTTAAGCGAGTGGCTCAAGCACAAGCTAAAGAAATTGTGGTAGAAGCCAAAGCTCAAGCCCTTAATATTCGCACTCAAGCAGAAGCTCATGCTAGTCAGGTTTTAAAACAAGCTGAAGAGCAACAGCGCCTGATTGCCCAAAAACTTGATCGAATTGATTTGCGCCTGGAGCAAATGGATCAAAAAGAAGCTAATTTGGAGCGAGAAAAAAATCATTTGCAAGATTTGCAAGTGCAAGTAGAGCAAACTAAACAAAAAGTTCTAGCCCGGTTAGAAGAATTGGCAGGTATGACTAAAGATGAAGCACGCGAGTATTTACTGGAGCAAACCAAGCGTCGAGCCATCAAAGATATGGCACAGATTGTGCGACAAAAAACTGAGGAGATGAAAGCTGAGGCGGATAGTCAAGCTAAAGAAATTTTAATTGAAGCGATGAAATATGGGGCCACCGACTATGTGGCAGAGTACACCATGTCGACAGTCACTTTGCCCAGTGAAGATGCTAAAGGCAAAATTATTGGCAAAAGTGGCCGCAACATTCATGCCTTTGAAAAGATTACCGGGGTAGATGTAGATTTAGATGTTTCCCCCACGGAAGTTAAGCTGTCTTGTTTTGATCCAGTGCGGCGCGAAATTGCCAAAATTTCTTTAGAGCGTTTAATTAAAGACGGCAGAGTGCAACCAGCTAAAATTGAAGAAATTGTGGCTAAAACTAAAACTGAATTAGACAAAGTGATGTTTGAAGAAGGCAAAAACTTATGTCATGCAGTGGGTGTTTATAATTTGCCTAATGAGTTAATGCAACTTTTAGGCAGATTTAAGTATCGCTTTTCTTATGGACAAAATTTAATTATGCACACTTTAGAAGAAACTCGCATTGGGATTAAAATTGCTCACGAGTTAGGACTAAATGTGAATGTGGTGAAGTTGGGGTGTTTATTGCACGATATTGGCAAAGTGAGTGATGAAGTTGACGGTTCTCACGTGGAGTTGGGGGTAAAAATTGCCAAAAAATATAATTTACCTCAGCCAGTTATTGACGCGATTGCCCAACACCATGAAGATGAACCATTTACCGGTCCGGAACAAGTAGCAGTTTTTATTGCTGACGCTATTTCTGGAGCCAGACCTGGAGCGCGTTATGAAAACTATGATGAATATGTACAGCGGTTGCAAAAGTTAGAAAAAATTGCTACCTCTCACGGCGAAGTTGCTAAAGCATATGCAGTGGCAGCTGGTCGTGAAGTGCGGGTAATTTTAGAACCAGCATCATCTAAAGACGATGACGTTTTGGTGTTAGCTGAGCGAATTCGCGATGAAATTAAAGAGCAATTAACCTATCCCGGTACAGTGACCGTGACAGTGATTAGAGAAACTCGCTCTCAAGCAGTAGCTAAATAAACTCAGTTGCTTGGTCTTTTAAATTGTGGGGGAGTGTTTGGTGCGCTTATTGATGAGTGGTTTACTTGGTAAACAGGCGCATGGAATTAATCATGCCTAGCGAGTAACGAGAGCTAAAGTCCAAATCAGCCCCATACCAAGGGTCATGCATTTTATAGTGGCCATCCTCGCCACTAATAATGACTACAAAGTGACCACCATAGCCATTTTTAACCGATACATGCACAATTACTGGTCTACCCTCACGGAGCTCTTTGTCTAGGGTGTCTTTGTTAAAGTAGTCTTGTCTTTTATAGGTATAACCACTGGGAGAGGGGGGCGTGAGCATAAAAGCGGTGTTAGCAAAAAAGTGGCTGCGATTTTTGGCAAAACTACTGGGATCCATGCTGGAGCCATATTTTTTATGCACCATGGTGACTGCAGAAATATAACAGCCCACTTTACCAATGGTCATATTGGAACCACCAATATATTGCTTACACCAGCGCGGATCACGTTGGGAAAAAAACCACCCATTTTCCCCATTACCCGGAGAACTATCTAGGCATGAACCGCCACCGGCAGTGGCAGCAAAGCGCAAAAATGAATCGGCTTCTTTTTTAGCTTCTTCAATTAATCTTTGAAACTCTTTTTCTTTATTTTGTGTCTGCTTGAGCAGAAGAGCTTTTTGCTCTTTTTGCTGTTCTAAATCTGTTTGCTGTTTTTTGAGTTGTTGGGTTTTTTTCTCTAGTTCTTCTTGTTGTTTTTCCCTTTGTTTTTTTTGATCATCATAATTTTGTTTGTCTTGAGCAGCTTTGAAAAGTAGTTTGGAGGTTTGCAGACTTACTACTTCTTCGCGTTGTTTCTGATGCATGCCAGAGGTAAAACTCTCGCTTTGCAAAAACATTTCCAAATCAGAAAGATGTTGGGTTTTGTAGGAAGAAACTACTAATTGAGTTAATAGTTCTGCCAAGTGTTGCATTGATTTATCTAGATTTTCAATGCGACTACTTAAAATTTCTGCTTCTTTGCTCGCCCGCACAATTTCTAAGCGGGTTTTTTCAATTTGTGCTTCGTGGTAGGCAATGCGATTATCAATAATTTTCAGTTCGCTGGAGAGAGTCTTTTTTTCCTCTCCTTTTTCTGCTAGCTTAGCTTCTAAGCAAGCCACTTTTTTATTGACACATTCTAGTCGCTCGCCATCATCTTTAATACTCGCGCAAGCAAATTCTTGGCAGTCTTGAGCATAAATAGTTACTGGTAGCCAACATAAAAAACACCCGCCCAAAACCAAGAGCCAAACTACTTTAAGCTTACCAAGGGAGCAAAAGTCATTAAGCATGATTAAGTTTATTTTTTAATTAATCTCGATACTGCCACCCAAGCAGAAAAAGAAGCTAAACAAGCAGCAGTAAGAATTCCCACCCCAGCTTGAATAAGTAAAAATTCTCCCGAAAGTGGCAAGACTTTAATCTCTCCCAAGAAACTATTAATTTGGGGTTGAAAATAATAAAGTCCGCCATGGACAATGGCAAAAGAGAGTAAACTGCCAAAACAGCCCAGCCACATGCTTTCTCTAATAAATACTCCCCTAATAGTGCTTCTGGGAGTTCCCAGCAAACTCATAATGTTAATGTTGCGTCTTCTGTTGGCAACTTTCATGCTGGTAATCACCATAATCACTAGGACAAATTGTCCCGTGAATAAACCACACACCAACAAGCCGGCATTGCGAATCATTGCTGTCCAATGTAGAAAAGCACTCACCGCGTCTTCACGATAATCAATTTTATCAATATCAGCAATTTTATTTAATTGCTCGCGAATTTTTTCTAACCCTTGCGGCGAGGTAGCAGTAATACTTAAACTGGCGGGGAAAAGTTCGGCAGTGAGTAATTCCAGCAGTAATGGCTCGTCTTTGTTTTCACTTTTGTAAATCTCAAAAGCTTCATTTTTAGTAGTGACTACCACCTCATCTACATAAGCTAGCTGTTTAATTGTGGCCGCGGCACTCGCTGCTTGTTCATCGCTAACTTTGGTGGCAAAAAAAACCAAAATGGGTGGGCGAGTTTCAAAATAAGTAATTACTTGGTGACCTACATAAACTAAAGTAGAAAATAAATAAATAACTAAAAAAGTAGTAATCACCACTAACAGGGCGGTAAAGCTCTGGTATGGGGTACGGCGCAAATTAGTCCAGCTAGAAAAAACATTATTCATGATGACTTTCTTGATTATCTCTCGCTGACTTGGGGGTTGATTTCTTTTTGTTATCTACTGGTTTGGAATTGGCAGCGGTTTTTCTGTTTTCAGCGCCAGACTCGCTTTTGATGTTTTTGTTTTTAGGTGGAGTTTTTTTGCTGGGGGCTTGATCGGCAATGAGCTCACCTTGTTCTAAAACTAAATGACGGGCATTAGCTACTAGAGGAATTATCTCTAAATTATGAGTAGCGACAATCACAGTTGTCCCATAGTGATTAATGTTGCCGAGTAAAGAAATAATTGTTTGGCTGTTTTCGGCATCTAAATTACCAGTGGGTTCGTCGGCAAAAATTACTTTGGGGGCAATTGCTAAGGCACGGGAGAGCCCCACCCTTTGCGCTTCACCACCAGAAAGTTGGGCGGGAAATTTATTTTCCAAGCCTGCCAATTTGAGGAGTTTCACTAGCTCGTTAATACGTTTGCTAATTTCACTTTTAGGCAGCTTAGCAATTTGCATGGGTAAGGCAATGTTTTCCCAGACAGTTAAATCATCAAGTAGTTGATAATCTTGAAATACTACCCCTACTTTTTGGCGGTGCTTGGCTACTTTTCGTGGTGAAAGCAAACTTAAATTATCTCCCAAAAACTCCACCGTGCCCACTGTGGGCAGCAGTTCCCGCAACAGTAAACGCAGTAAAGTAGTTTTACCACAGCCAGAGTGACCGGTAATAAAAACAAATTCCCCCTCATCAATGGTTAAAGAAATGTTTTTTAAGGCTGGTTTATTGGTGCAACCAAAGTGGTGAGAAACATTGTTAAACCTAATCATCAATCATAAGTTTACGCAAAAAAATATCGCTTGTCAAGATGAGACGCCCTGTATATAATAGCCTTATGTCGGAAAAACAATTTGGAGATAATTTGCAGTATCAAAATATTACCATTTCTGGTTTACCAGGATGTGGTTCCACCACTTTGCTTAATGGTTTGCGTCAATTGCTATCTCCCTATGGTTGGCGAGGTTTTTCTGGGGGTGAGTTTATGCGCGCTTATGCTCAAGAAAAAGGTTTGTGGGATAAAAAAAATGCCGCTCATCATGACGCTAATGTTTACAGTGATGAATTTGACCGGGAGGTAGATTTTGGTATTAGAGAAAAATTACAGCAGCAAAAGCAGTGGATTATAGAATCTTGGTTGTCAGGATTTATGGCACAACAATTACCGGGAGTGCTTAAAGTGTTACTAGTTTGTCACAGTGATGATGTGCGTATTGACAGGGTGATGAACCGTGATCAAGTTAGTGCTGAGACAGCTAAAGAAAACACTCTTTATCGTTATCAAACTAATTTAGACAAATTCTCTCGTCTTTATGCGGCACAGTGGCAAGAATGGTTGGTGGATACTGGTAAATTAAGTGCCAGTGAGGCAATTGATTTTTGGCGCCATGAACTTTATGATGTGGTGATTGATACCTACTATTTGTCTAAAGAAGAAAGTGTGGCTAAAGTATTAGCTGCTCTTAGGGGAGAAGAGACTTGAAATATTTAATTGCTAATTGGAAAGCTAACTTAAACAGTGATCAAGTGGCCACTTTTTGTCGCAGTTGGCAAGATTTACTGCAAACTCAGCCCTTAGCTTTAGATAAACAAGCCATTGTTTTGCCCAGTAGTATTTTTTACCAATCTCTTTGCGCGGCAAAGCGGCAATTTGCCGTGGGTTTGCAAGACATTAGCTGTTTTGATGGTGGCGCACACACTGGTGAAGTGACCATTACTAATTTAGTAAATTTGGTTCCAAAGTATGTCCTCATTGGTCATTCGGAGCGGCGTCGTGATTATGGGGAAACCAATCAGCAAGTTGTGCGTAAAGCCAAACTGTTGTGGCAGTTGGGGAGTATCCCGATGATTTGTTTTGATTTACCCGAACTCCCTGAGCTGGCTCAATTAATGCAGCCTTTTTTGTCACACCCGGCTATCATGGCATATGAACCAGTGAGTGCAATTTCTACTTCTGGTGGAGCCGGGAATTTACCTCCAGAGCAGCTTCGAGAAATTATTGCTCAAGTACGGCCTCATTTCGCCGATTATCCTTTAATTTATGGTGGCAGTGTGAAAGCAGCCAATGCTTCTTTGTATAGTCAAATTGTCGACGGTTTATTGGTGGGGAGTGCTTCACTTCAGGCAGAGAGCTTTTATCACATTGCTCAAGCTTTTTAAGCTTTAAGTTAGAGTAGCTCTCGTCCCACAATCATACTTAAGTATAGCAGATAAGTACTAAGTAAAATAATTCCTTGATAATGAGTTAACTTTGGCTTTTTTTGACCGCGCACCATTAGCAGTACCAAACTAAAGGTGAGCAAATTAATCCACAAATCAAAGTGTAATTCACTATTTATTTTAATGGGGGCAATCATGCCGGCTACACCTAAAATTAACAAAGTGTTTAAAATACCACTGCCGACAATATTACCCACAGCCAAATCGGCTTCTTTTCTTAAAGCGCAGATAATGCTAGTAACTAATTCTGGTAAACTGGTGCCTACGGCCACAATAGTTAAACCAATCAAAACTTGAGAAATCCCCAGTTGGGTGGCAATGATTTTTGCTCCTTCTACTGTGATAGTGCCGCCAAAAATTAAAACTACTAGTCCCACCACAATTAAATAAACATCACGTCCCAGCCAGCCAATTTTGAGTTTGGGGTGAGATTTACTGGTGGGGCACTTTTTATTGGTTGATGGCGCCTTAGTTTTGCCAGCATAAATAGTATAAGCTAAATAGCTAGCGGCGCCAAAAAGCAGAATGACAGCGGGGATAGTGCCAATTTGCCCTAAATGATAAAAAAGTAGCAGTAGTAAAGAGGCAGCTATGGCCACTGGTGTGTCAACCATTACGGTGGAGCGAGCCACTTTAATGGGGCTAATTAAAGCTGTTATTCCCAAAATTAAAAACACATTAGAAATATTACTGCCCACAATATTGCTTAAGGCAATGTCGCTGCTGCCAGTTAAAGCGGCATTAACGCTGACAACCATTTCTGGCAAACTGGTGCCTATGGCCACAATAGTTAAACCAATCATGAGTGATGATACTCCCCAACATTTGGCCATATGGCTAGCGCCGGCAACCAGCCAGTCAGCTCCTTTCCACAGACCAATCACGCCCATGGCGAGTAAAACCATCCCTAGCCAAATTGAAGTAGTAGGTAATTGAGTAGTAATAGTAGTTATCAGGTGAGAAATCACGTTCTCTATTTTAGCATTAAAGCTGTTGATGAGCGCAGCCAATAGTTGCTAGTGGTGATGATATAATACGATTATGTTGATGGTTTTCCAAGTAATTTTAGGGGTGGTTATTGTGTCTTGTATTCTTTTGCAATCTCAAGATGCTGGTTTAGGTTTTTGGGGTGGTGGTGGGGAAACTTACACCACCAAAAGAGGTTTGGAAAAGGTGATTTTTTATGTCACCATTATTGCCATTATTCTGTTTGTCTTTCTCTCTTTTGTTAATTTGCTGCAGCAAAGTTAATTCTCTCTCTAGCTGCTGGCAGCATATTTTTGCCACTTAAGTGCATAGTATAATAATTTGATGAGAAAAATTTATTGGTATTTGTTAGCTTATCTTAAAAAGCATGGTTTAAAAGCCATTTTAGTGGTGGCAATTGGGGTGGGATGTTTTTCTTTGCTGCTGCCTTTGCTGCAAAAAAACTTTGCTCATCGCACTACCCACTATATTGCTATTATTGGTGAATATGATTTGCATAATTTGCCCCCAGTAGTTAAAGATCAACTTTCTTTAGGCTTAATGGAGGTAGATACCGACGGTTCTTTTTTGCCTGCTTTAGCGAGCGAATTGACTATTGATAGTACTGGTACCCGTTATGTATTTAGTTTTAATCAAGAACATTATTGGCATGACGGCAAAATTTTTTCTCCTGCTGATGTAGTTTATCCCCTCCAAGAAGTGCAAGTGACTGCCAGTGATACCCAATTAATTTATCAACTACCAGCAGTGTCGGCTGCTTTTCCGCAGCATTTGGTAGAACCTTTGCTGCGATTTGAGCAGCAAAAAAGGTGGTGGTGGCAGAGAGAAATGGTTTACGGTTTGGGTAAGGTGAGTTTGCTGGATTACACTTACACTAATCGCTGGCAAAACAGTTTGTCACAAGTAGTGCTTTTTGATCATCAAACCAAAGAGCGGTGGATTTATCGCTTTTATCATACTCAAGCTCAAGCAATTACTGCTTATAAATTAGGTGAGGTTGATGTGCTTTTTGAAATTACCAATCTGAGTGAAATTAAAGATTGGGAAACTACTTTAGTCCAAGAGCGCTTACTGCCAGACCAATATTTGGTGGTGTTTTTTAATTGCTCTTTGCCCCAATTTACTCGTAGTGTGCGTCAAGCTTTAAGTTATGCTTTAGAAAAAGAGCGGGCTGGTTACACTCGTGCCCCTGGGCCAATTGCTGAGAGTTCTTGGGCATATTTTAAGGGTTTAAATCATTATGAAAAAAATCTGGATTTAGCGATTGAGCGTTTGTTAGATAATTTGCCTGAAGAAAAATTGGAGCTTAATCTCACTACCACGACTGCTTATTATGATATTGCTAGCCAAATTAAAAAGGAGTGGGAAGATTTGGGTGCTAAGGCTGCCAGTGTTTGTCGCAGTAAAAGCGAAATTAAAGACAAAACTGCTTGTGAGTATTTAGCTTTACAAGTGAATGTACAGACAGTTACCTTTCCCGATACTAATAATTTTCAAACTTTACTTATTGGTCAACAAGTTACCAATGATCCCGACCAATACGGTTTATGGCATTCCGATTTAGCCACTAATTTTACTCATTATAAAAATACCAAGGTTGACAGTTTGCTGGAAAAAGGTCGCCAAACTATTGATACTAAAGAACGGTTGGCTATTTATCAAGATTTTCAACAAAATTTACTCGATGATCCACCTGCGATATTTTTGTGGAACTTAAAAAGTTACGATTTAGTACGCTATTAGGGTGTGGCTAATTTGCCCACTGCCAAGCGAGGTAAATTGTTAAAGTCGGGGTAAATATGCCAGTGGTATTTTTGCCCTAAAGTGGCAAATTTTTTTTGTTGACTGGGGTCAATTTCTAAATAAATGCTGGTGGGGGGATTATCTAAGTGAGAACATTGGGTTAAAAGTTTTTTAATTAACTGCCAGCCATCGCTGCCACCGTTGAGAGCTAAATGTGGTTCATAATTTTTGACACTTTTGGGCAAATGGGCTAATTCGCTTTTGGGAATATAAGGTAAGTTGGCAATTAAAAACCAAGGAGTTTTAGCTGGCAGTAGTTTCCCCAAAGCTACTAACAGATTGGCTCGCAGCAAAATTATTCTTTGTTGCAGGTGATATTTAGCGACATTTTTTTGGGCAATTTGCAGGGCTGGAGTACTAATATCGCTGGCTAAAATTTTTCCGGGAAGTTTTTTTTGGGTGAGCGCTCGAGCGAGGGCAATTGCCAAAGCACCACTACCAGTGCCAATATCTACCCCCACAATTTGTTCGCTGCTGGCACAGCGAGCAATTTGGCAGCAGCGGGGCAAACACAGTTGGTAAAGAGTTTCTGTTTCCAAGCGGGGAATGAGGGTAGCTGGGGAAACATGCAGAGATAAATCTAAAAATGCTGCTTGACCGCACAGGTAAGCAGTTGGAGTTTCCTCACTACTTTGTTCCAGTTGTGCTAATTGCTGACTATTCCAGCCGTGCTGGCACAGCCAATTTTTTTCCCAGGCAAGCAGTTTAGGCACAAATTAATTCCCATAAAGCGGCCGGAACATTTTGGCATAAAGTGGTAGTGGTAAAAAATGGCCCCATTTGCCTATAAAGCTTTTCTGCGGCGGCTTTAATGCTGCGACTAGCCCAGTAGGCGGCACTTACAGCAGAGTTATAACAATAAAGTCCGGCAGCAGTGCCAGCTAAAACATCGCCGCTGCCGCCTTTAGTGAGCCCAGCATTACCACCTTTAATTTCTGCCAACATTTCGCCACCACCATAAATTTGGTCTACAATGGATTTTTTTAGTATGGTAGTTTGCTGTAATTGCGCTTTTTGCTGGGTGCTTTGGCAGCGGTTAATTAGCCCCTCGTATTCTAATTGATGTGGAGTGAGCAAACAGTATTGATTGAGCAAATGTGGTTCTACCATTTGTAAAGCTCCAGCATCTAAAACAAACTTTTTCTCGCTGAAATTAGCAAGCAAAAAGTTGGTGATTAGATAGGTATTTTCTTGCCACTGGGTGTGGCTTAAACTCTGGGCATTAACTTTTTGACTACTTAAGAGTTCTTGCAGTTGTTGTTCTTGACGCTCCCCTCGTGTCATTCCCGGACCTAGTAAAATTACATCAGCTTGTTTGGCATATTCAATGAGGTGTTGGCGCTCAATCACTATCCCATCACGAAAACCATTTTTGGCGAATTTAATTAACTCGTTATTTTCACTGGTGCTGGCATAAAAAACCATGTCGACTAAGTGAGCCGCAATACTGGCACTCCATAAACTAGCAGCGTGAAAAAGTTTAGAGCCACCCACAATGAGCAATTTACCGTTTTGAGTTTTATGCGCTGTGCTGGCTGGTAAATTAAGTTTGAATGCTGCTGACATCAAGCTATTATAATCTAAAACTGCGTTATAATTAATGTCTATGGCACAAAATAAATCAGATGCAGATAAGTTACTGCTTTTTCCTTTGGGTGGCATTGCACGAGTGACCCAGAATATGTATGTTTACCAGTATCGTGAGGAAATGCTGCTTTTTGATTGTGGCATTGGTTTTCCGGATATCCAAATGCCGGGGGCAGATATTTTAATTCCCGATATTTCCTACTTAAAACAGCAGCTGAGTTTGGGAAAGAAAATTGTGGGTCAGGTACTCACTCATGGTCACGATGACCATATTGCTGCTTTGCCTTACTTACTGCCTTTGCTGCCAGATTTTCCTATTTACGCATCTAAATTGACCGCTGGTTTTGCCAGTAATCGTTTGTTGGACGCTGGTAATGTTCATCCTATTGAAGTCCTTCAAGATAGACAGCGCTTACAAATTGGGCAATATTTTGCCATTACTCCTTTTGCTCTGACTCACTCGGTACCCGACACCAAACATTTTTTGCTAGAAACTCCGGTGGGCAATATTTATCACGGCAGCGATTTTAAGTTAGATGAAGCTCCAGTAGATGGAGTGCTGCCAGATTATGAGTTTATCAAACAAGTTAAAAACAAAGGGATTAGCCTGATGTTGACTGACTCGCTGGGAGTAGAAAAAGATGAGTGGACTAAATCAGAAAGTAGTGTTAAAGATCAGTTGTTAGCCGAAATGACCCAGGTGAAGGGTAAAATTTTGGTGACTTTAATGAGTAGTAATATTCATCGCATTAAACAGGTTTGGGATGTGGCCGCTAAAATTAAGCGCCGAGTGGCTTTAATTGGCAGAAGTGTGGAACAGAATGTCAATACTGCCATGGAACTGGGTTTTATCAGCGATGATAGCGGGGTGTTAATTAATAAAAAAGAAATCAAAGACTACGCTGATGAGCAGTTAGTTTTAATTATTGCTGGCTCTCAAGGTCAGGAAGGTTCATCATTAGTACGCGCCATTTATGGCAGTCACCGGGAAATTCATTTAACCGATGGCGATAAAGTAATTTTTTCTGCTGATGCTATTCCTGGCAATGAACTCTCTTATTACGGAGCAATTGATGAGCTTTGTATTAATGGAATAGCGGTAGTTTATCCAGCTATTAATGCGGGTATTCATCAGTCTGGTCATGCCCGTCGCCGGGAACTGCAAAAGCTGCTTACTTTGGTATCTCCCAAGTGTGTCATGCCCATTGGGGGTAATAATCGCCATCGAGTTATGTACCGGCAGTTGGTGGCAGCCCCACTAGGATATCAGCAGCAACAGGTAATTTTACCTCAAGAAGGCGATATTTTGTCTTTAAGCAGTCAGGGAGTCATTGCTAAAGCAGGTAATGTTAATTTACGTCCTCAAATTGTTGATGGTTTGGGGATTGGTGATGTGGGTCCCGCGGTTTTGTCAGACAGGCGAGCTTTGGGACAAGCAGGGATGATTATTGTTTTAATTAAACGCTACAAAGATAAAAAACAAGCTGGCAGTGTGGTGTTGGCTAAACATAATTTGGCACTGCAAGATATCAGGGTGATTTCGCGTGGTTTTGTGTTTATGAAGGGAGCAGATGACGTGTTGACTTTTATTAAACAAAAAACTGGGCAATTAGCTGGTAAGTTTTTTGACCCACAAAAAATTGAGCAGTCTGAGCGAGCAATTGAAAAAGGCTTAGCTCGAGAGCTTTTCCAGATAATTGCCCGAGAGCCAATGATTGAGGTCGAAGTGGTAGAAGTTTAAGCGTTTTGGGTTAATATTGCGCCTGCTTTATTGAGCGTGTATAATCAGTGGTAGTGAGGAAATCAGTTATGCCAAAGAAAAAAACTGCCAAAATTCTTTTAGTTGAAGATGAAACCGAATTGCGCGATTTATATCAGTTGCTCTTAGAGGATGAAGGCTACTTAGTAGATGCCAAAGCTGACGGTAAACAGGGGTTGCAAGCTTTAGAACAAGGTGGCTATGATTTGGTGCTTTTGGATATTATGCTGCCTTTTATTGATGGGCTAGAAATTTTGTCACAACTGCAAAAATCTCGACTGCCGAGTAAACAAAATGTCAAATCGGTAATTTTGTTGACTAATTTAGCTCAAGATCAAACCATTGCCAGAGCCCTGGAGTTGGGAGTGCGTGGGTATTTAATTAAATCAGACTACAACCCTGAGCAATTGCTTGAGGCTGTAGCTGGTTTTCTCACTTAATTTTTAGTTGAGATGTTGACTGATTAATTCTTCTACCATTTGTTGCTCTTGATTGCCAATGAGTCGCTCCACTTCTTGACCATTTTTGATAAAAATAATTGAAGGCAAAACTTCCACCTTCCAGGTTGCCGCTGCTTGACCAGCTTCGTCAACATCAAGACGAGCTAAGACTACTTGTCCCTTGTTGACGTGAGGGTTTTTTTGGGAAATTTTGGCAAAAGTGGGCGCAAAGTTGCGGCAATGTCCACACCATTCGGCAGCAAAAACCATCACTATCAGTTTGTTTTGATTGTCTTTAACAAACTGGTCGATAGTTTGATTATTCAGTTGCGTAATTTGCTCAAGCATGAGCGCCTTTCTGTTTAATTTTTAACTGTTGGGGCAAAATATCTTTGATGATGGTAGCAATTACAGCCGTAATCACCCAAATGAGAGCGCTGGCAGGCAGATAATGATAAAAAAACATAATTCGCGGTGAAAAACACCAAAAAATCCAAAAACAATAATAAGCTAAAAGTAAAAAGCTCAAATCGCGAATTTTTTGCGGGTTCCAGCGGGGGCGACACTTGGTGTTTTTTGGTATTTTCAGCTGACACCACTGCCAAGCATAGCTTCCAAGTAAAATAGTGCTGCCAATAATCCCTAAAAGTCCCACCAGCCAACCTGGATAAAAAGGACGATTAAAAAGTTGAGCTTTGGTTTGTGGGTTGTAATAAAGATAAACCGGTTTGAGTCCTAGCGGCCACTCCCAAGCTTTGCTTTGATAAGGGTGGGTAGCATTTAAGTGGAGTTGATAAGCAAAAATTTGTTGGTGTAGTTCAATAAAATGTTTGCTGGGGTGGGTGGTAAAAAGTTGAAAGTAAGAAAGCAAATATACCAGCAGGCTGACGCTGGCTAAAAAAAATCCCAGTCCTAAAATTTTACCCACACTTCTATGGCGTTTAATGCCTTCTACCCCCACTTCCCAAATGGCAATAAAAACTAGTAAGTAAATCCCACTCCATTTGCTGCTAATTGCCAAACCGCAGGTGAGCGCTAAAGGCACCAGCCAGCGCCGGGCATGGTTTTCTTGTAAATATAAATAGTAGATAAGCACCCCAGCAGTCATAAAAAAAGTGACAAAAATATCGTTCATGGCAATGCGAGATTGAGCAATGCTCAAGCCATCAATGGCAGCTAGTCCGGTGGCTAAAAGGGCGGCCCAGTGATATTTGGGGCAGATAATTCTTGTTAATACATAAATTAAAATCAACAGTAAACTCCCAAATAAAGCCGAAGCAGCTCGCCAAGCGAAACTATTATCACCAAAAAATAAAATACTGGCAGCTTGGAATAGTTTGGCTAGAGGGGGATGGAGCCAATCAATAAAAGTGCCGCTTTGAATTTCATCCCTCAGTTCACTATGATGCCATTCATAAGCACGCTGGTCATATTTGGCAATCATTTTGGCGGTAGGTACATGATATACCTCGTCAAAATAATAATCTTTAATTTTATCGAGTTGATAAAAACGCAGTCCGATGCCAGTCAGCAAAATGAGGGCTAAAAGCAGATAGTGCCACCAGCAATAAGTTAATTTCATTAAAGTTATTATAACGCAAGTGGAGTTATTTACGGCTGGTTTTCTCCAAGTATTGCAGCCATTGGTTGTCCCCGTATACAGTGGGGATTAAATGTCCCTGTTGGGTAATCCTGAAATTATGCTTGAAGTTAATTATTGATGAGTGGTGGTGATATGGCTATGCTTGCGGTGATGGCGCTTGTTGCTTGGAGTTATCTATTATTTAAAGATTAATTCTCTCCCAGAGAACTCATGCAGTTATTGTAATCACTTTGTAATGTTAAACTTTTATGATTGCTGTTATGGATAGTCGTGTGGCAGTGGTGGTACTCTCAAGTTTACTACTGCTTTTTTTAAGTGGTCAACAACAAGAAAAAGCTAGAGATAGAGTGGCGGCCGCAGCCTTGCCCACCATGCAGCCGCAAAATCAGTCGGTAGCTGACAATAAATTAAAGTCAGATTTATCCTCGGCGCCAATTGAGCGTGAACTAGCGCAAGTTGATGAGCGCTTGCAAGTGCAAGAAGCTTTAGGACAAAAGCTGCGCGCTGACCTGCGTGAGTTAGAAAACAACTGGGCGTTTAGCAGTTTTGATGATGAACAATTGTGGCAGCGATTTTTAGCTTGGTGGCAAGAGAAGTCAGCTGTTTCTTTAGCGTCACTCACTACTTTAATGGATGAGCATGGTTACCTGCATTGGTCTTGGCCGCAAGTGTTTCACGAGCAGGTGGAATTTACCTCTGCCATAGTTGATGAAGCCTTAGTGACAGCCCAACTGCAATTAGGTGATGATAGTGCCGGCAAGTTAGTTATTCCTGCCGGTAGTCAACAAGTCTCATATAGGTTTGCGCAGCCGCGCCACTTGCCACCTTTAGTATTTTTAACTCAAGAAAGTAGTAGTCCAGTGGTGCCGGTGATGCTACAAACAGTCAGTGAGAGTGGTTTTGTACTGAGCTTACCTCAGGCAGTTGATTATCCGGTAGTGATTAATTGGTTAGCGATGGAAACGTTTTAATTTTTGAGCAGTGTTAAAAATACTTCTTGTGGGAGCGAGACTTTGCCAAATTGTTTCATTCTCTTTTTACCTTGAGCTTGTTTTTTGAGTAATTTTTGTCTTCTGGTGACATCACCCCCATAAAGTTTGGCAGTTACATCTTTGCGCCAAGCTTTAATGGTTTCTCGGGCAATTATTTTGCCACCCACCGCAGCCTGAATGGGAATTTCAAACATTTGTCGGGGCACCACTTGTTTGAGTTTGGCAACTACCTCTCGTCCTTTACTTTCTGCCTGTTGTGAGAGGGTAATAAAAGAGAGTGCCTCAACTGCTTCACCTGCTAAAAGCACCCTCACTTTTACCGCGTCAACTGGCGCATAACCTGCCAGGGTGTATTCTAAAGAGGCAAAACCGGAGCTAATTGATTTGAGTTGGTCGTGAAAGTTAGTAATTAATTCTGCTAAAGGTAGTTGAAAGGTAATTTTCAAACTACCCGATAAATAAACACTTTCTTTAAGCACACCGCGTCTTTGCCTAGTGAATTGAATAATACTAGCACCATATTTTTCGGGGGTAAAAATTTGTAAATCAACTATGGGTTCTTCAATTAAACTTAAAGTGCTCGGGTCGGGAAAGTCAGCGGGAGAGTTGATTTGTAGTACTCGATTGTCTTTGGTAGTTAAACGATAGTCAACTGTGGGAGCGGTGGCAATTAAATCTAAATCAAATTCTACTTTTAATCTTTCTAAAACAATTTGTGCGTGCAGTATACCTAAAAAGCCCACCTTAAAACCTGAGCCTAAAGCATTAGAATGTGTGGGGCTAAAAGTTAAGGCAGCGTCATGATAGGAAAGTTTAGTAATGCTGTCTTGCAGTTCGCTAAATAAATCTGCATCAATGGGATAAACTTCCATAAAAATTACTCCTTGGATCGGTTTGAAACCGGGTAGTGGGGTAAAATTTGGCTGTGGAGGAAAACTGGTAAAAGTATCTCCAATCGCCAGTTGGCGAATATCTTTAAGACCGGTACAAATATAACCCACTTCGCCACTTTGAAGTTGCTCGAGAGGTTGCATTTCTGGAGTAAAACAACCCAGCTCTAGGGGTTGGCAAGTTTGTTTGGTATTGGCAAAAAAAAGTTTCTCATTTTTAGTAATCTTGCCTTGATATAAACGTACATAAGCTACCGCCCCACGATGTTTATCGTAAGTGGCCGTAATAATAGTGCCACGGGGAAAGCTTGATTGAGAGTGAACTTGGGGAGGGGGAATTTTTTTCACGATTGCTTCTAAAATGTATTTCACTCCTTGACCAGTTTTTGCAGAAGTTAAAATTATCTCCTTTGGTTCAAAGCCAAAAGCATCCATGAGCTCTAAAGTGGTTTTTTCACAATCAGCTATCGCTAAATCAATTTTGTTAATTACAGGAATAATTTTTAAACCAACGTCTTTAGCTTTGTAATAATTAGCCAGTGTTTGGGCTTGAACTCCTTGAGTGGCGTCAACTACCAAGAGTGCGCCTTCACAGGCTGCTAGAGAGCGAGAAACTTCGTAAGAAAAATCCACATGTCCGGGAGTGTCAATTAAATTGAGTTGATACTCGCCATAATTTAAGCGTACCGGTGCTAGTTTAATGGTAATCCCTCGCTGTTTTTCAATCGGGTTAGAATCCATCACTCTGAGTTTAATTTTTTGCCGGCTGAGTGCTCCGGTAGCTTCTAAAAGTCGGTCAGTTAAAGTAGTTTTACCGTGATCAATGTGAGCAATAATAGAAAAATTGCGAATTTTAGCAGAGTTACTGGGTGATGAGCAGTCAACAGGATGGTTCATAAAATATTAGCTGCCAGCAACATCACTTGCTCTAACTATTTTATGGGTGAGGCAGTCACCCTTGTTTTAAGCAATTATTTACTAGCTTTTTTAGTGAGTTTAGCTAACTGCGATTTCATTCGCGCGGCTTTATTTTTATGGAGTAAGTTTTTTTTGACTGCCTTATCAATTGCAGAGACGGCAGCGGGTAAATCAGCCTTATTTAGCGATTTTTTTACTTTGTCGGTATAAGTTTTGACTCTTTGGCGCACTCTGCCATTGATAATTTGTTTTTTTGCACTTGAGCGCAAAGTTTTTTTAGCGTTTTTCAAAAGTGGCATAAGTTAGTTCCTTATTCAAGCAAGTATTATATCATAAGGAGCATGGAGATTAGGCTACTTCAAGCTGCTCTCAACTTTGCAGCGTTGTTATCTTTGCTGACTCGCCTTTTAATTAACCATGGAATGTTTGAGGTGACGTTCTGCCTGCACACCAGATTGCAGGATCAGATTGCTCATGATATAATCGCCCTCTATTGAAAGGAGATTGCAGCAATATGGCGCAAATGAGTAAAATGGCTGAGTTACTAGCCAAAAATCAAAGAAAAATAGTTAATCCTAAAGTTGATTCTCAGGTTGAAGGAGTCATTGTGAGTAAAGGAGCCAAATCTTTGGTTGTAGATATTGGTGCTAAGACTGAAGGTTTAATTATTGGTAAAGAATTTGAGTTAGCTAAAGAATATATTGCTAATTTAAGTGTTGGCCAAACAATTAGTGTAGTGGTGATAGATAGTGAAAGTAATAAAAATCAAATTTTACTTTCTTTGCGTCAGGCAGCTAATAAGCAAAAATGGGACTTCTTTTATCAAGCCTTACAAACTGGAGAAATTTTAGAAGTTAAAGGAGTAGAAATAAACAAAGGTGGTTTAATTGTTTTAATCAACGGCATTCGCGGTTTTATTCCCTCATCACAATTTGGCAAACAATATTTAGGTAGATTGCCTAAATTGCGTGGCGAGACAATCAAGGTGAAAACTATAGAAGTAGAACATGAAAAAAATCGTCTGATTTTTAGCGAAAAATATGTATCTGAAGAAAAGGAATTAGCCCAAAAAGCAGCAGCGATGAAAGCGGTGAAGGCTGGTGATGTTTATGAAGGAGTAGTTTCTGGAGTAATGAATTTTGGGCTTTTTATTACTGCCGAAGTGCCAGTAAATGACAAAGGTGAAATTGGTTTGGTAGAGGGTTTGGTGCACATTAGTGAAATTTCTTGGGAAAAAGTTACTCATCCGAGTAATTATTATCAGCTTGGTGATAGACTTAAAGTAAAAGTTATCGACGCTGACCCAGAACACGAAAAGCTTAATCTTTCTATTAAACAATTAACTCAAGATCCTTGGCTCACCATAGAAAAACGTTATCCAGTTGGTTCGGTGGTTTCGGGGGTGGTCTCTCGTATTGAACAGTTTGGTATTTTTGTGAATGTGGAATCCGGAGTTGATGGTTTAATTCATAACAGCAAGCTTGAGAGTGACCAGCAATTGAAAAAAGGTGACAAGATTTCTGTCAATATTGAAAGCATTGATCAAGAAAACAAACGGATGAGCTTAACTTTGGTGACCAACCAATTGCCCGTGGATTATAAATAAAATAGTTTCAGAAAGGGTTTATGTCGAAACAGCGCATGATTGTGACCGATGACCAATTGTTGATTGATATGGATTTACTCTTTAATGCCATT
>CAUUGB010000002.1:0-47669 GCA_963544615.1 uncultured bacterium
TACTGCATCTTAACAGCTGACTAAGTTAAAAAATTTTGTTAGTTACCTACACTGTAACATCAGTTTGCCCCTACCCTCGAGCATGAGCGCCTCAACTTACCAGCTAACTACTATCCTCAAGAGTTAAGTGTTCGCTCTCGCCTAGAGCAAGCGATTTCTTACTTGCTGCCTTTAGTCTCTACTGCTGGTGATGACTCTGCTCCAGCAGAGCGCCGACTCTCTTGGCAGCTGGGTTACTTTTTGGTGCGAGCCGAGCGGGCTTTAGCTTACTTGCAGCCTTTTGCCTTTATTGCCACCATTCTCTTGCTGCTTTTTACCTCTCAACCCTTATATCTGCTCTCCTTGGTGCTTTATCTTTTAGGCATCGCTCGTCGCTTGGTGATTATCCCAGCTAGACCTCCAGAAATGCCCCCATGGGATAGTGGTGAGGGGTCAAGTGGAGACACTACCTTGCCGCAGGTGGAGGCAGAGAATTTGTCCACTGAAAATGATTTCAGCTAAAAACTTACTGCATCTTAACAGCTGACTAAGTTAAAAAATTTTGTTAGTTACCTACACTGTCTGTAGAGTAGAACTAAATCTTAGGGGGTTAAGCTAAATTCCAGATATAATCGACGTACTCCAGCCCCAGCACTGCCTTGTTTACTAATTTTAATGGGAGGAATTTCACCAGTATGTGTTACATGAGGTCCAGTGCAGATTTCTTGACTAACTTGACCAATTTGAAAAACGGTAACTTTATCGGGATAGCGAGCGGCAAAGCTGCTGCCACCCACCAAATCTAAGGCTTCTTTTTTGTCATATATTTGGTGACTAACTGGTAAATCTTGTTTAATCCAGTCATTGATTTGTTGCCCAATGGTATCTAATTGAACTGCACTTAAAGCCTGAGGAAAATTAAAATCAAACCGAGCTCGCTCACTGGTAATATTAGAGCCTTTCTGTCTGATACTATCATCTAAATGTTTTCTTAAAGCTGCCAAAAGTAAGTGAGCCGCAGTGTGAAATTTAATTGTGTTATCTTGATGATCAGCTAAACCACTTTTGAATTTATGTTTTTCGCCACCTTTGGAGATTTGTTGGTGGTGTTTTTTAGCTGCTAGATAATCCTGGTAGTCAAGTTGTTGTCCGTTTTTGGCGGCTATTTCTTGGGTAATTTCCCAGGGAAAGCCATAGCTTTCATAAAGAAAAAAAGCTGTTTCACCGTCGAGAACGGCTGTTTTTTGCATGCGTTTGATGCCTTTTTCTAAAGTAGCTTGAAAATGGTTAACTTCTTTTTGCAAAATGCTAGTAATTTGCTGTTGTTTTTTGTTAATTTCTGGGTATGAATGAGCATAAAGTTGGCCAATAGTTGTGACTAAAGCAACTAGTTTGTCAGTTGACAGTTGCAACTCATGGCACATTACGACACTGCGGCGAATTAGGCGGCGCAGCAAATATCCCTGCTCTTTATTACTGGGGGTAAGATTTTCACTCATTAACATCACACCAGAGCGCAGGTGATCGGCAATAATTCGCAAACAGCGCTGTTGCTCAGGGTGAGCACTGGCGTAATGAAGATTGGTGTTGGCAGTTAATTGCTGCATAATTGGGGCAAATAAACTAGTTTGAAACAAATCATTTTGATTTTCTACTGCCATTAAAGCTCGCTCTAAACCACCACCATAGTCAACGTTTTTGGCTGGCAAATTAACAAATTTATCAATTTGTTTTTGATATTGCATAAACACACTGTTGCCAATTTCAATAAAGCGACCGCAATCGCAATTGGGGTGGCAAGGTTTTTTAGCCCAAACTGAAGCTTGATGGAGTCCCAGTTCACTGCCAAAATCATAAAATATTTCGCTGTCGGCTCCGCCCGGTTCATTGGGGGGCATTTTAGCTGGTGTACCAGAGCGGCTCCACCAATTTTTATCGTCACCATAGGTAAAAATACGCTCACCTAATTTGGCTGCTATGCCGTGTTTAGCAAAAATAGCTTGCCATAATTGAATAGCTTCATCATCTCTTGGTAGAGAAAATTTTTTATTACCGGCATAAACGCTCACATAAAGTCTCTGGGGGTCTAAACCAAGCTCACTAGTAAAAAAATCAAACACCCAAGGCAATTGTTCTTTTTTAAAATAATCACCAAAAGACCAGTTGCCCAACATTTCAAAAAAAGTACTGTGACGAGCATCGCCAACTTCTTCAATATCAACACTGCGAAAACATTTTTGACAGTTGCAAACGCGCTTGCCAGCAGGATGGGTTTGGCCTAAAAAATATGGTAAAAGTGGTTGCATGCCACTAGAAGTAAACAGAGTAGAAGAGTCGTTTTCGGGAATTAAGGGTGCTCCGGTAATTACGCTGTGAGCACGATGTTTATAAAAATCTAAAAATTTTTGGCGAATTTTATCAATGGTTTGCATATAACTTTTTGGAGCCCCCTACTGGTAACGCTCCAGTTCCTAGGGGTTACAAAACCCTTGTACTAACTTTTATACTAAGGGGGCTTTTAAGCTTTAATTATAACATTGCCTAGAGTATAATCGAAGACAGAGTGAAAAAAGTAGTCGTTATTGGTGGTGGTACTGGCACGGCAACAGTGCTGAGTTCTTTGGTAGGGGACGAAGAGTTAAGTTTAACAGGAATTGTTTCTATTGCCGATTCTGGTGGCTCTACTGGTAGACTACGTGATGAATTTGGTTTTATTCCGGTGGGTGATGTCAGGCAGTGTTTGGGAGCTTTGGCAGTGGGAGAAAATAGTAATTTGGTCAGAGAACTTTTGCTTTATCGGTTTCCTCAACAATCAAGTTTGGTAGGTCATAATTTGGGTAACTTAATTTTAACTGCTTTAACTGATTTATATCAAACTCCAGGTAAAGCTATTGAGGTAGCCAGCAAAATTCTTCGCCTCAAAGGGCAAGTTTTTCCCATTTCACAAACTCCAGCCGATTTAGTAATTGAATATAGCGATGGGAGCATGGTGGTGGGTGAAGATTATTTAAATTACCACCAGCATGGCGGCAAACAAATTAAGCGCATTAGTTTAAAGCAAAAACCAGCTATTTATCAGCGTGCCAAACAAGCTATTTTAGCTGCGGATTTAATTATTTTTGGACCGGGAGATTTGTATGCTAGTTTGCTACCTAATACCTTAGTGAGAGGTTTTAAGCCCACTTTGCGCCGGTCAGTGGCAACTTATGTTTATATTGCTAATTTAATGACCAATTACGCTCAAACTCACTTAATGACTGCTCGTGACCATTTGCAAGAAGTCATTACTTATTCTGGGAGAGTGCCAGATTGGGTAGTCATTAATCAGCAACCGATTAAAAATCAGCGCTTGGTTGCCAGTTACCAGCAGCAAGGTTCTAGTCCTTTAGTAGATGATTTGAGTTTTTTACCCTTTAAGATTAAAGTGTGTCGTGCCAATTTACTTGCTGCTACTCTAGCAGCGCAAAATAAAAATGATCAACTGGAGCGTAATTATTTGCGTCACCACGCTAAAAATTTACATCGAGTGATTAAAAATATTCTCAATGAAAAAAAGTAAAATAATTAAACCAGCTTGGCGAGAACTTGTTTTTTTTAATGCTAATGCAAATGAACTCAATTTTGCCGCGAAAAAAGACAGTGGTTTTTTATTAACCCAAACTCTAGATTTGGCGCAGTCAGCTGGGGTGGAAAGTTTAATTTTTATCTCTCATCCTGAAGCCACTAGTTTCAAAAAAAAGCTGCGTCTTTTAGCAGTGCATTATCCGCTACGGATAGTCACTCACCCTTGGCAAACTGCCTACGATGTGTGGGGTAATTTAGAAAGCATTAGCGGGGAGCTGAGTTATACTTGGGTACTGAGTCCCTGGCCTAATTGGCAGTTCGCTTATCAATTTGCCCAACTGAGTGCCTTTGCTGCTCCAGTGGTTTTAGCAGCTGCTGCTACTTATCATCCCAAGTGGTGGTTTACTGGTAATTGGCTGACACTGGAGAAAACATATGTCAAAAAAGTAACTTGGCTACCTGAAAGAGGACTTTACCCAGTTTTGCCGATAGCCAAATATTCGCTAGACTTTAATAAATTTGGCTTAAAGCGTTTGGTTGCTGGTGAAAAATTAGCCACAGTTTTAACTGCTTTTGCCAAAGATAATTTGCTTAAAGCAGTTATTTTTGAAAAAAGCAGTCAACAAATTTTGTTTACCCAAAAGAATTACTATCAAGCAAGTTTAGCCCAAATTCAACTTGCCTGGGCAAATTTGTCGCCAAAATAATTAAGCCGATAATTTTAAATATTATTACCATTTTCTCCTTCTTTGTGGTAAAATAACTCCTAAAGCTCTCTAAAATCAAAGGAGGAGAAAAACATGAAAAAGTTTTTGTGGGCGCTGATGTTGGTGGTAGTACTTGCTGGTGTAAGTATGGCTAGCGAGTATCGTTTGGAACCCTATCAGTACTATATTGCTGATAGGGGTAGGGAACGGGTAGTTCTCTATACGAAAGTGGCAGCCTATTTTGACTACGAGGAGATGCCTGGAGTGCTGATTTCCTCGGTGGAATACGAGTGGGTGCGCCACATGGGTTATGAACGCTCGGTGACTATCGTCACTAATCAGCGTCTAGCCCGACACCTGCCCTCCGGTTGGGTGCGAAAAATGCGCGTGATTGAGCCGCCGCGCTACAGTTCACCGCGTGATGGGCGGCGGGAAGAGTATCGACCCTACAAGAGGCGTCGACCTCGTCCTTATTACGAAGATGAAATTGAGGACATCATCGCTAATAGAGGATTAGATTTCCTTGACGATGTTGTCCATCGCTCGCTCGATGATTTGTTCGAGCGGATGTTTTAGTTTTTTTAGAGAGAGCTTGCCGAGTGGGAAATCCACTCGGCTTTTTTGTGCTTTATCAGCAGCAATAAGTTATAATAGCAGTCATGTCAGTGACTACCCAATATGACTTAATTGCTCGCAATCAAAGACGCAGCGTGGTGGTAATTGCTTTTTTTGTCATTTTTGTTTCTTTACTAGGTTTTTTGGCTTTACATGGTGGTTTGATTAATAGTCAGGAATTGTTATTTATTTCTCTAGGGAGTTTGCTTTGGTCGCTGGGAGCTTATTTTTTTTCTTCTCGGGTAATTTTAAGTTTCTCCCAAGCTAAAAAAGCCACTAAAAGTGAATTTTATCATTATTATACAGTGACAGAAAATCTTTGCTTGGGTGCTAATATGCCTATGCCTAAATTATACGTAATTGATGATCCAGCTTTGAATGCTTTCGCCACCGGCTTAAGCCCTCAAAGCGGAGTGATTTGTGTTACCACTGGATTGTTGGCTAAGCTAGACCGCCATGAATTGGAAGCAGTTGTGGCTCACGAACTCTCACATATTCGCCATTTTGATATTCGTCTAGCCAGTTTAATTGCGGTAATTGGTGGAGCAGTTTTAATGCTGGTTGAAATTGTTTATCGCTCTAATTATTATGGCAGAAAAAAATCAAACAACCGGGACAATAACCCTATTTTGGCACTAATATTTTTTGTTTTGGCAATTTTTGCCCCTTTAATTCTTAATCTTTTACAATTAGCTTTGTCGCGGCAAAGAGAATATTTGGCAGATGCTGGTAGCGCTCAGATGACCCGTAATCCTCAGGCTTTAATTAAGGCACTAAAAAAAATTAGCAGTGACCACACTCCACTGCAGCGAGCTAGTGCTGCTTTTAGCGAGATGTATATTAGCGACCCCTTCAAAAAGAAAGACTTTTTAGCTAGAATTAGTCATCTCTTTTCTACCCATCCTAGCATCACTGAGCGGATTAAAGCATTAGAAAGCATTAGCTAATTAAAGTTAACTCCAGCTGTTAAAGTTTGCAGTCTCTCCGTTAAGGCTTGAAAGCGAGCCGATGATTTGTAAATGCTGGTAAGTTGGCGATAAAAATCGCCATAATTTAAGCGAGCGTTTGCTTGCCAAGTGTAAGTTGTCGAATCGATTTTACCATTACTGGTAAATAGTTCATATAGCTGGGGAAATTCTTGCAAAGCAAAGCATTCACCTACATATGCTTTGGCTAATAAAGAATTGTCATTACTCAATTTGCCTTGATTAGAAATGGTGACACAAAATTTATTAGCATAATAATTACTGCCATCTTCACTATTGAGGTAAATTTCTAAATTATCTTGTGGAGAGTGATAGCAAAGATTGCTTTGATTGCAGACAATCTGATGAGGAAAAGCTAAAACATTGTCTGTTACTTGAGTGCTAGAGGTGGCAGCAGTGGAGTTAGCATGGACAAAATAAAAACGATCAATATTACTGCTTGATGGGGGATTAGCAAGAAGAACATAACGAGTGCCGGCGGCAATTGTTTGCCGGCGCAAATCAACTTGTCCAGTACAATCAACGCTGTCAGCTAAAAGCAAATTAAAGTTATGTTTAATTTCACTTGAGAGGGAAAAAGGCAACTCCGCCCAAGCTATAGTTTCTTTGCCTTGACCACTAGCAACACAGTTCATGTCTAGACTACGGCTAAAATCTTTGGCAAGTACAGCGGTCATGGAACTCACCGGTGGGAGTGAGCTATGGGAAACAGTTACCTCATTATCATCACTACTAGTGTCGGCAAAATCAGCATTTTTCTCTGCTTGTTTATTTACTACAGTTAAATAAATAATTACTCCTAAAATGATTAATAAAACTACCATGATGGCAATTATTGCTGGCAATGGGAGTTCTTTTTTACCGACTAAAGGTTGTTGAGGAGCTTGAGGTTGGTGAGGTGATGGGGGAGCCGTTGGTGAGAGCTCGTCGGTAGGATTAACACTGCCGGGAACTGCGGGGTTGGTATTTGCAGGAGTTGGTATTGAGTGGTCAATTGGTGCAGTAGGAGAATTATTTGCTGCTGAGATGGGTGTGGCTGGTGCCTGAGCCGTTTCGGCACTAGCAAGATTAACATTATTTAGAGAATTGGCAGCAGTAGCGGGTAGTGGGGCAGGGGCGCTAGGTACCGGAGTAGAATTGCTAAAAGGTAAATTAACAGGAGCAGACTGATTAGTGTCTCCTGAAGTTGGAGTGGAATTATTCATACTGTTATTTTAACAGCTATTAGGAGAACAGGCAAGTTTAAGGTAATAATTTATTGCAGTTGCCACCTTTGTTGCCAACGCTTGTTTTTTTCGGCTAATCTTTGGGGATGAAACATCAGGACAAATAAAGCCGGCACATATAAAAGTAGTAGCACTCCAGAAAAAGTTAGTCCAGCGATAATCGATCCACCCAAGCCTTGCCACATCGGATTAGATAAGGTAATAGGCACTAAACCAATAATAGTGGTGAGGGAAGTCAGCAAGATTGGCTGGAGTCTCTCCACACTACCGTCAATAACACTTTGGGCAAAAGATTTGCCGCTGTCTAAATTTTGATTAATTCGCTCCACTATTAAAATAGAGTTGTTGACTACAATTCCAAATAAGGCCAAAATACCTACAAAAGCAGGCATTGATAAAGCAATCCCAAAGAGAGCAAAAATAATAAAAACTCCCGAGATAGCTACAGGAATAACTGTCATAATAATAAAAGCTTTGCGGAAAGAGCGCATTTGCATTACTAAGGTAAATAAAATTAAAAATCCCGCAATTCCCATAGCAAAATAAATTTCTTGAATTGCATCCTGATTGGTTTTGCTGGCTCCTTCACTCACTGGTCGGTAACCAGAAGGCAAATTAAGTTCATTGACAATATATTGTTGCAGTTGCTGGTTAACGCTGGTAGCTGAATAACCTTCAACTACATTCGCTTTAGCATTGACTATTCTTTGGTAATTGTTGCGATTGATTTGTGCTAAACTAGGTTCAAGTACAAATTTACCCAAACTACCTAAAGTCACCTCACTACCAGTATTGGTAGGGATGACTAAATTAGTTAATTCACTTAGTTGTGGATTGTCATTTTGGGTGCGCCAATTTATTTCTATTTCTTCACCATGGCGCATAATTTTGCCTAAAGTAAAACCACTGGTAACACTGCGCAGATAACCACCAATTTGATTAAGACTCAAACCATAGGCAATTAATTGTTCTTGATTGGGAACAAAAATAATGCGCTGATTATTATCATCAACGTTATTGCTAGCCTCGCTGACACCAGGATGCTTTTTAAGCCAAGAGGTGATTTGTTGAATTTTTGCTGTTAAAACTTGCAAGTCATCACCGGCAATGCCAATGCCAATATCAGCTTCGCCAGTAATGCTAGAATTATCGTCTAAGACACGCATTTCTCCATAGGGGTTAGTTTTCCAGCGTTCACGCAGTTGAGTGGCTATCTTAAATGAGGGCAGGGGGCGGTTTTCCTCTAAATTAATAGTAAAAAGAATTTTATTTTCATTGCTTGAAGCACTCACTAAATTAGAATTGCTGCCGCGATTAGTTTGGGCGGTAGCATAGGTAAGATATGGAGTATCGAGCAGTTGGGGAAGAACTTCTTTAGCTACTTGAGCCACTTTTTCTTTATTAGTGCCTATGGGTAAAACCAGTTGCATTTCTATTTGGTCGTCATCTTCTTTAGGAAAAAACTCATTTTTTACTTGTCCAAAAATTGGTAAAGCAAATGCGGTAAGAGTTACTACCCCAATGGCGAATAGCAGTTTTTTGCAAGTGGGTAAATGATTGACAAATTTATTTAATAAAGTGCGGTAATAATTTTCTAAAGTGGTGGTAGTTACCCAACCTGTTTGCAGTTTGTGAGATATTTTACTGACCAAATTATTGCGAGCAAATTTAGTTTTGAGTTGTAAACGAAGAATTATAGCTACGTAAAGGAGTAACCAACTTAGAGGAATTACTAAAAATGAAAAAATATTTTTGGGTAATACCAGTAACAGTCCGCTAGAACTGCCAATAAAAAGTAAACCTAAGCATAACTTTTGCACTCTAGTAGGCAGTTGCGGTTGCAGTAGAAAAATTCCCAAAGGTAGCGTGAGTAAAAAGGCAATCAGTGCTGAACCTAAAATTGCCAAAGTTACTACAATGCTTAAGGTTTTGAAAAACACTCCCATCACTCCGCTCATAATAACAAGCGGCAAAAATGCCCACACTGTGGTGAGATTAGTAGCTAACAAAGCCATAAAAAATTCTTGCCAAACTTTAATGCCAGCAGCGAGAGGGTTTTGTTTTTGCTTGGCATATTCTCGGCTTAAGGAGGTAGCAACTACAATGGCATTATCTACCAGCATGCCTAAAGCGAGCAGGAGTGAAAAAAGAGAAATAAAGTTTAAAGTTAACTTAAAATAAACAATGCCACTAAAAGTAAACAGCATCACTAGCGGAATGCTCATAGTAGCAATCACTGCTTCTTTAAGACCCAAAAATAGCAACATGACTAAAAACACCAAAATAGCGGTAGTAAGCATGTTATTTTCTAATTCTGAAAAAATATCATTGATTTCTTTGCCGTAATCAGTTAAAGATCGCAGCGTAAATTGAGGATAGTCTGCCAGCAGTTTAGTGGCAGTTTCTTTAGAAATCTTGGCATTTTTATCAATTGGGGTACCGGCAGCTTTATAAACATTAAAAGTTACCACTTCATTGATTTGCTGCTGGTTGTCAATTTGCCAAGCATTGCTCTTTTCTGGTTTATCTTGTTCATAGATTTGCGCTAATTCACCCAAGCGATATGTTTTGCCGCCAGCACTAATAATGGTGGCGCGCAAACTTTCAATATCTTTAATTTGTTTGTTAACTCCTAGTAAGTAGTCAAAACCTTGAGTTTGCACTTTTCCTAGAGGCAGATTTTCGGTTAAACTATCAATGGTGCTGGTGAGTAAAAATGGACTCAAGCTAGAGCGAGCAAGTTTTTCTCTGTCAAATACCACCGCAATTTCGCGCTCACCAAATCCTGATGTTTCCACACGGTCAATAGTGGGCAATTGTTCTAATTGTTTTTTGAGTTTTTCTGCTACTCTATCCAATCCTAAGCGATCTTGTCCTTCAATGGTGAAACTCCATACTGGCAGTTCACTAAAATCAATTTTATTAACTGTGGGGGTTAAAGCTTGAGCAGGGAGCGAGGTAGCAGCTACTTTTTGTTGGACTTCACGTAGGGCATCATCAGCATTAATGTTTTTGCTAAAACGGACAATAATTAAAGACATGCCTTCAGCACTGGTAGACTCTACTTCGTCTATTTCTTTAATGCCACGAATTTTATCTTCTAAGGGAATGGTTAAAAGTTCTTCAGTATCATTGGGACTGGCTTTAGGTAGCACACAAGAAACCACAATCACGGGTAAATCAATGGTGGGCATTAATTCGCGAGAAAGAGTAAACCAAGAATAAAGACCTAATAAAATTACCGATAAATAAGCAAAAATAATTAAGCGCTTATTGCTTAAATATTTGCTAATTAATGAGTTTGACATCGCTTACTCCAAGCTAATTTTTTCACCATCTAGCAAGAGATTATTTAAGATTACCCGGTCGCTTGCTTCTAAACCTGCTTTAACAATTACAGCGTCACCAATAATCTCTCCTAATTCAATTTGTTTCTGCTTGGCAATCAACTCACCTTGTTGGTTTTGTCCCACCACATAAAGGTAACTTTTATCATGAGATTGATAAATACATTTTAGCGGCAGCAGTTGCTGTCCGGGGGTATTTAGCAAAGGCAGATAAATTTTAAGTCTGGCGTTGTGAGCTAGTTGAAGAGCAATATCTGGTGCCACACTAAAAGTTAATTGATAAGTGTTTTCTTGTTTGGGCGCATAAGAGATATAATCAAAAGTAGCCGGATAGCGCTGCGTGCCAAGTTCAAAAGTGGCCGGTTGTTGCGGATTAAGATAGCGAATAACATTTTCGCTGGTAATAAGCTCTAGTTTAACTTCATCTTTTTCGGCTTTAACAATGGCCACTACTTGTCCTGGATTGACAGTTTGCCCTTGGTGAACAGTAATTTTTTCTACCACCCCTTTAACCGGTGAACTCGGGCGCATTAAGCCAGCGGTAATGCTAGCCAATTTAAGATTAAGTTCAGCGCTATCTAAGCCTAATTGCTGCTGTCTTTTACTCATCTCTTCTTGAAGAGTTTGCAGTTGAGAGTTTTGTTGACCAGAGTAGGCAGTGTAAGCATCACCATTGCCACCATAACCAGAGCGGGTAGGATTGGTTTCCCAACGAGTTACCCAAGCAGTGTTTTGGTTAAGCTCACTGTTAATTTCGTTAATTTCGCTTTGATTCCAATAATTAGCATGAGTCGCCAACCATTGTTTTTGGGCTAATTCCAGTTGCACAGCGGGAATATTATGACCTTGGTAGGTGCTAGATAATTGTACTAAGGCGCCACCTTTGGTAATTTTTTCACCTTCTTTAGCGCGGACATGCTGAACCACTCCTGCTTGTTGAGCACTAATTTCTAAAACACCGCGATGATTAACTTTAGCCACTGTTTCTAATTGATGACTGCCGGGTTGATAAACACTCACCAGAGTGGGTTTACTGGTGGTTTGTTTATCACCGGCGAGTTTACTTTCTCGATAATAGTTACTAAGTAAAATTAAAGCGAGCAAAATTGCTAAGCTAAGATAAAAAATTAGCCAAGATTTACCAATCACTAACTGACGTAAACCTCTAAGCATATTTTTAATTAAATTAATTATTTTATTTAGCATTAAATTCCTTAAAAAATGGACTTGTAGCTGCTATTTGTGGGAAAGTAAAAGAGAATATTATATCACAATAAAGTGTTTAGTAAATAGTTTCGCGTATTGTGACAGATACATATTGAACACCGATGAGCATAAACACGCTAGAATGGTCAATACCAGTGAAGTTTCTACCTAAATACTAAGAAAAGCACTCACTACCGATATGGTGTTGACTATCACATCAAACGGTACCAATAAAAAATCATCACCACTTACTATTCTCATCATCACTATCACTATTATGATAGTTAGTGGTATCACCATGATTACTGCTACCACTGTGCTCGCCAGCATTAAAGCAGAAATTGGCTGGCGATATTTAGTTATCATTGCTATTTGATAACACACATGCCCTACACCCGTTAATAGTAAAGCTAAAGCAAAAACTATCAACGCTGCCGCCATTTCTGCCACAATAATAAGAGCATCAAAACCTTCATAATGATTATAAGTAATTTCTAAATAAATTGCTCCCACCACGGGTAATATACTTACCAAGGTAATCACATAAAGGGGGATATCAGTATCTTTGAGTTGACGATAAACCCGGCGAATAATCATAAAAGCCAGCGGAATAGCTATGGGGATTAACCCCAGGGAAAACTCCCCTAACCACCCCATCAAGAAATTAGCTAAAATAAAAGCTAACAATAGCGCAATGGTGATTAAGAGCATTAATAAGCTAATTTTTCTGACAAGCAAAAACCGTCTCAATAAATTATCTGTGCCTTTATTTAAAATATGACTCTTTTGCTTGGAAGCAAGAGTGGTGAGAGATGATTTTTTCGTCACCCTGTTATTTTATAAAAAAAAGTTGATAAAAGCAATATTTTGCATAACCTCACTGTAATTTTTGACTTTGATATCTATTCCTTTATAATGAACAACTACTAATAGCTAATAGGAAAGTTTTATAGATGAATAAATCTGGCCTCTCTTTTTTTTATGTTTTATCTGGAGCCGCTGTGCTCTCATTAGTGGGGATTTTTTTTCTTTGTCGCTCTCGTTTGGGTGGTTTGCCCCATCAAGCTACTGGATCGCAGGAGCAAATTGCAGACTTGCCAAAAAAAGCTCCCCAATCTCAACAAACTGAGGTGCAAACACCTAACTTATCCGCACCAAATACTCAAGCTCAACCTCAAGATACGTCGGCAATCGCTGATTTTTATGATATCTCACCACCTAATGAAGATATTATTTTAGAGGCATCAGCACAACAAGTAAGTCCTGGCGACACTGTCCATATTAGAGCTAGAGCTAAAAATGACCAAGTTTTAACTGAGGTTAGTTTTGTGCCTGTTGGTGATGGCACTGCTATTAGTAATGATAATTACCAATTAGATGCCGATGGGCTAGGATTTAAGGTGACCATACCTGCAAATTTTACTGGGGTACAAGAGTTTGGCGCCGTGGGACTGATTAATGGTGAAGTAGCTATATCTAACAAGCTGGCAATTGTTTCTAGTCCTGAGCCCAATCAACCGATTGCTTATATTAGTTTTTATGGCTTTAATGGACCGACAGCTTCCTTTCTTCAAGGAGCAGAAATTCCCTTAATGGTGCGCGGTTGTAATGGCAGTAGCCAATGCTACGATATTTCCCATCATCAATTGGGTACCACTTATAGTGTTAGCGATCCTGCTATTGGTAAAATCTCTCCAGATGGCATGTTTGAAGCACTTTCTCCTGGTGTAGTAACAGTAACTGCTTACTATAAACACTTTAGTGCCAACATGGAAATTACCGTGAGACCTGAAATGACATTGCCGTGAAGTTTCAAGACATTATTAGTTCATGTTTACTTTTTATGGTCAGAGATAGTGTGATCTAGGATGAGAAATATCGCTAGATTTCATCATCATCTTGCCACCAACTACTAGCTCTCTTGCCTACTGGTAGTCAAATCTCCCTAAGCTCTTGGTTTCGCTTTAACTAATAGAAATATAGGCGAATGACTATATATTTAAGGACACAAAAACTTCAAGAATGTTTCAATTTGAGAGCAGCAAATTTTTTTTGCATAGTCGGGTTAGCACGCACTAATTTTTTAATAGTTAAATCTGCGGCTTTATTATTTGCCAAGCGCAAATTATTTTCTGAGGAAAGTAGTGCTTCTTTGGTTTTTTGTAAATGGCCAATAGTTTTGTCTATTTCCTCTATAGCAGTTTTAAATCTGTTGCTCGCAATTTGATAATTTTTGGCAAAAGCTTTCTTAAAAGAGAGCATATTTTCTTCAAAAGAAGTAATATCTAAATTTTGAGCTTTAATAAGAGCTAATTCCTTTTTGTATTGTAAAGATTTACTAGCAGCATTGCGTAAAATGCTAATTAGCGGGATAAAAAATTGCGGTCTAATAACGTACATTTTTTCAAAACGATAAGAAACATCAACAATGCCGGTGTTATAAAGCTCATTGTCAGTTTCTAGTAAAGAAACTAAAACCGCGTATTCACAATTTTTTTCTCTACGGTCTTTATCTAATTCTTTCAAGAAATCTTCATTTTTTCTTTTGCAGGCAGTTTGATTGTTTTCATTTTTCATCTCAAACATAATGCTGACTAACTCTAAATTTTGTTCATCATATTCGCGAAAAATATAATCTCCTTTACTACCAGTACGCGCATCGTTGTCTTTTTGAAAATAAGCGTGAGGAAAAGCAGTGGCACGCAGTTTATTAAATTCAATTTCGCAGTGTTGTTCTAAGCTTTCCCCCAACATTTTGGTGGAAAGCTTAGTTTTTAAGTCCTGATAATATGCAATCAAATCATCTTTGTTTTTGAGTTCCTGCTGAAATTTTTCTTTGAGTAAATTTTGGGCTAATTGTGCTTGAGCACTGTTTTGTTCCAGTTGATGTTGCAATTGACTGCATTGTTTTTCAATTTGTTTTACCGATTGACTAATGGCAAGTTTTTTCTCGGCTTCACTGGTAGCTAATTTGGCTTGCAATTTAACAATTTCATTATCTTTAGCTGCTAAATTTTTTTGCCAATTACTAGTTGCTTGAGCTTGGGCAAGTTGAATTGCTGCCTCTTTTTCTTTCTTGAGAGTGGCGATTTGACTAAGATATTGTTGTTGGTGTAATTGCTCTTCTAGTTGACTTTTTTCTTTTAGAGCTTGGGTAGCTTTAAGCAGTTTGGCATTAAAAGCCTGTTTTTTAATTGAAGCCACCACGCTTTTAATGGTGCTTTTGTCAATATCAATTTCGTGTAAACTATTTAAATCAATTAGATCGCCCTTAGCGCCGTCTTCTTGCAGTTGGAGCGTGTTTTCATCACGAATACTAACTTTTAGTTTTTTGCCCCTCATAATTTTAGTGCTCTAGCGGAGGTAGTGGGAGTCGAACCCACGAAGCCGTTGCCGGACTCACGCTTTCCAAGCGTGTGCAATTGACCACTATGCGATACCTCCCAAAATGTGTGCGCATTATCAATACCAATCTTATTATAGCGTATAAATGTTGTTTTTTAACGCCTCAAGAAAGTGAAAATTAGGATAAATAAAATCTTATCGGTTATAATATCAACATGCTGAGAATATTTTTGGCCAGTTTTTGGGTTTTCTCTTGCAGTCTGTTACTGCTGACTGTCACCACCTTTTATGCTAATGCTTTTGTCCCAGATAATTGGCAAGCATTAACAACTAAATTTCATCCTCAAACTCCTCAAGTTAGCCAAACTATTGAGACTGGTGAGACAAATCTTCAAGAGGAGTTGCCACCAGAGACTAATTTAGCCCAAACAGCTGACGCCCGGGCTCATTTGGTGGCAAATTTTATTGCTCGAAATGATCATGGCAAAAATTCTCCTCTGCAACCATATGCAGAGTGGGGAGTTAAATTTGTGGAAATTGCTGATGAATTTGGGATAGATTTTCGGCTCCTGCCAGCCATTGCTAGAAAAGAGAGTACTTTTTGTAAAAGCAATATTGCCCGTAAATATTACAATTGTTTTGGTTTTGGGGTGCCTGCTAGTGGGATTACCGAGGCGGGTAAATTTAGCTCTTTTGAAGAGGGTGCTAGGGCGGTGGCGGCGGCACTCAAGCGCAATTATTTGGATAAAGGCTTAACTGACCCAGAGGCAATTATGAATAAGTATTGTCCGCCTTCAAATGGTGCTTGGGCCAGCGACCTTAATAAATGGTTAGCGGAAATGCGCTATGACCAGAAAGGCGTTGTTGATACACAAATTAAGAATGCCAATTTAGAGGAATTTGTCTCTAGTAGTGCCGCTCAAGAGTTGTAGTTAAAGATAGAGTTTGTTAGCTTTACAACATATATTGACACCATAATAATTTGTGTTATAATACACTTACCTAGGAAGGTCTTGCTCCTCACCGGGCTTGTACGTTCCTAGACTAAAGCTTCGCACCAGCGGGTGCGAATTTTTATAGCTATGAGCAATAAGCCAGTAATCATTTTCTTGGTAGTTTTAGTTTTACTCTTGATTTGTATTTCACCAGTTAGGGCGTAGGGTTTTCGGTTATAATGCCCTTATGGCAAAAGGACGTTGGCAGATTTTGGATTTTTTCCGTGGCGTAGCGATTATTTGCGTAGTTTTGGATCACTGTTTTGCTTGGGTTAATCCGCCTACCCCGATTGCTGATTATAAAAGATGGCTAATTTTTTCTACCGGACCATTATTTTTTTTAGCTGGGATTACTTTTGCACTTTCTTTTTATAGCCGCTTGCCAAAGTTTATTACCCAGCCTTGCCATGGCATTGATTATTTAAAGCAATATTTTGCTTATGTGGGTAAAAAAGCGAGCAAATTGGTGGGAGCTTATTTATTAGCGATGCTGCTGATTACTAGTTGGCAAGAGAATTTTTCTTTAAGTTGGTATTTTCATCAAGTCTTAACTTTTCCTCACCAATTTTATTTTATTAGTATTTATCTGCAGCTTTTGTTAGTAGCGCCTTTAATTAGTTACAGCTGGGTATTTTACCAGCACAAATTTAATTTTTCTTTATCTCAAGTATTGGTATGGGGCAACCTAGTTTATTTAACTATGGCTCTGGCAGCTAACACTTGGCCAATTTTAGCTGCCACTTGGTGGCGTCCGGCTCAGTTGCTTGGTGGTGGGATACAATTGTGGCTTTTTTCTTTGGGTACTTGCTTTACTTATGCTTATTTGCACGGTTGCTTTAATGAAAAAAAATTCAGTCCAGCCCTAGCTTTATGTTTGGGTATCACTGACATTGCTGTAGTAAAATTTACTCCGATTAACCAACATATTTTTGCTCATCCGCCAAATTTTTATACTATTTTTTATTTAGTGGGAGTCTTGGTGCTCTTGTGGGGGATTTACCAATATCAAGCTGCTAGCTTAATAGTTAAACCAATTAGTTTTTTAGGTAAAAATTCTTTAAGTATTTTTCTTTATCATAGTTTTTTTATGGAAAAAATATATCAAAATTTATCTTTTTTCACTACCCATCATTTCAAGTGGCAATTGGCGATTTTAGCCATTTTGTCAACTGCTGCTTCTTTACTGTGGTGGCTGGGATTAACTCGGGTATGGCAACTTGGTAAGTTTTTATTAAATTCCCACCAAAGCAGTCGTTACCGTCTTAAATAATGCTATAATAGGCACATGAGTGCATATAAAAAACTTGAAGAATTGGTTTCTTTTTGTAAGTCACGTGGTTTTGTTTATCCTTCGAGTGAAATTTATGGTGGTTTAGGGGCTATTTATGATTATGGTCATTACGGCACCTTGCTAAAAAATAATTTGCGCGACCGTTGGTGGCGAGAAATGGTTACCCTACACGAAGATGTAGTTGGCTTAGATAGTGCTATTTTTATGGCTCCAGTAGCGTGGAAGGCTTCAGGTCATCTGGACAATTTTGATGACCCCCAAATTGATTGTAAATCTTGTCACTCTAGACTTAGAGCCGATCATCTACTAGAAAAATATGGGATTAATGATGATAAACAAACCTTAGAGGTGATTAACCAACATTTAGATGAGCTCAAAGCGGCTGGCAAACTTAAGTGCAGTGAATGCGGCAGCAAACAGTTAACCAAGGCTAAGCGCTTTTCTTTAATGGTGAAATCTAATATTGGTTCTCCCACCGATGATTTTTGTGAAGAAAATGTGGTTTATCTGCGTCCTGAGACATGTGGCGGTATTTATTTGGAGTACAAAAATGTACTTGACTCACTACATTTACAATTACCTTTTGGAATTGCTCAAGTGGGCAAAGCATTTCGCAATGAAATTATTGCCAGACAATTTATTTTTCGCACGAGAGAATTTGAACAAATGGAAATGCAGTATTTTCTCCATCCAGAACAAATGGAGGAGAAATACCAATATTGGCGACAACAACGTTGGCGTTGGTATCTGGAATTAGGCATTGCTCCAGAAAAACTGCGTTGGTTTAAGCATGTTAAGCTTTCTCATTACGCTTCGGCTGCTTTTGACATTGAATATGATAGTCAGTTTTTAGGTGGCTTTAAGGAAATTGAGGGCATTCATGCACGAGGTGATTGGGATTTATCGCAACATCAAAAATTCTCTGGAGTAGATTTGAGTTATTACGATCAGCAAACTAAAAAGCGCTTTATTCCTCATATTATGGAAACCTCAGTGGGGCTTAATCGCTTGACCTTAATGGTTTTAGATCATGCTTATACTCTTGAAGACATTGGGGAGAGTAAACGTTTGGTGCTTAAAATTCATCCCCAACTTGCTCCGGTGAAAGTGGCCGTATTTCCTCTGTTGCGCAATAAAGCTGACTTGGTAGCAAAGGCACGCGCTTTATCTGGTAAACTAAGGCCGCTTTATCAAATTGAATTTGATGACCATGGTAATATTGGCAAGCGCTATCGGCGGCAAGATGAAATTGGCACCCCCTTTTGTGTGACGGTTGATTTTACCACTTTAAGTGAGCAAACAGTTACCGTGAGAGATCGCGATAGCATGGTTCAAGAGCGAGTGAGTATAGCTAAATTAGCTAATTACTTAAAAACTAAATTCAAATTTTAACATGCAACTCCTGCTAAAAAATATTATTTATCGCTTAAAACGTGTTTATCATTGGTTAATTACGGGAGTGAGAACTGGTTTGGTGTATCAGCTTTATTATGGTTTTCCCGAAAAAAAATTAAAAATAATTGCCATCACTGGCACTGATGGCAAAACCACCAGCGCTACTTTGGTCTATCAATTACTCAAACAAGCCAATTTTAAGGTGGCTTTAATTTCAACGGTCGCCGCCTATATTGGCAGTGAAAAAATTGACACGGGTTTTCATGTGACATCGCCAGCTCCTCATCAACTATATGCTTTTATGGCACAAATGGTGAAAAAAAAAGTGGAATATTTAGTGCTGGAAGTGACTTCACAAGGTGCTTATCAGTGGCGTGATTGGGGTATTCACCCTTTAATTGCTGGAGTCACTAATGTGGAGCGTGATCATTTAGATTATCACTTAACTTGGGAAAATTATTTAGCGGCTAAAATGCTAATTTTAAATAAAGCCAAAACTGTAATTGCCAACAGTGACGGCAATTATTTCTCTGCTTTAAAAAAAAATTTGCACAATCATATTAACCTGTTAACTTTTAGTAAAAATACACGCTTTAGTGCTTCTTTGGAAAAAATTATTCGCACTAAATTTAGTGAAGATTTTAATCGTTTAAATGCCTATTTAGCTTTAAGCATTGCTAAACAATTAGGACTAGCTGATAAGCAGTTAATTGCTGGTTTGAGTCAATTTCAATTACCCCCAGGCAGAATGCAATTTATTCCCAATAAATTAAACGCTGTAGTCATTGTTGATTTTGCTCATACTCCAGCAGGACTAGAAGCTGCTGTTAAAAGCATTCGCCGCAACCACTGTCAAAAAGGCAAAAAGTTAGTGGTAGTTTTTGGTTGCGCTGGTTTACGTGACGCGAGTAAAAGACCAGTAATGGGACGGTTGGGAGCTGGTTTGGCAGATTTGGCAATTTTTACTGCTGAAGATCCACGCAGTGAAAATATATGGACAATTATTAATCAAATGAAAAGTAACCTCACTCCTTTTGAAGCTAAAGTGATGTCCATACCTCATCGGGCACAAGCGGTTAGTTTTGCCTTAAATCATTATGCTAAAAATGGCAATACAGTGGCAATTTTTGGCAAAGGACATGAAAATAGCATGAATTATGATGGCAAAAGTGAAACACCTTGGAATGATATTGAAGCTTGTCAAAAATATTTACGCCGTTTAGAGAAAAAGAATTAAGATGCACTATCATTTGGTGGGGATTAAAGGTGTGGCGATGACAGCTTTAGCCGGCATTTTAACTGATGCCGGTCACCAAGTTACCGGCAGTGATGTGGCCGAAAATTTTGTCACCGCCAAGGTACTAGCGAGTTTGCCCATTACCCCTCAAATAGGTTTTGCAAAAAGTAATTTACCAGCCACTACTCAAGCGGTAGTTTTTTCTGGAGCTCATGGGGGTAGTAGCAATCCGCAAGTAGTAGCAGCAAAAAAACTTTGTTTGCCAGTTTTTTCTCATATGCAGTTTTTAGCTACTTTATTTAACCACAAGCAGGGTTTGGCTGTATGTGGGGTGGGGGGTAAATCAACCATCTCTGCGATGTTAGCTTTTGTTTTAGAACAAATTGACCCGCAAAGCTACAGTGTGGGTGTGGGGGAGATTTTAGGTCTACCTGCCACTGGCAAATACCGTCAAAACCAACCACTTTTTATAGTGGAAGCAGATGAATACGTGGCTGACCCGAGTGTAAAAAGCCAACCAATTATTCCCAGAATGAGTTTTTTGCAACCAGAAACCATTATTTGTGCCAACTTAAAATTTGATCATCCCGATGTATATGAAAATTTTGCTCACACCAAAAGTGTTTATGCCAACTTTTTTCTTTCTCTAAAACCCAATGGCAAGCTAATTTATTCTCTCGATGACGCTAATTTAGCTAAGTTATGCCAACAGGTGAAACAAAAGCGCCCCGATATTACTCTGCTTAGTTTTTCTCGCTGTCATCCTGGGAGTAATTATACTCTGGCTGATTTGGCAATTGATTTGCAAGTGCCGGGTGAATTTAATCGTCTTAATGCTTTAGCTGCTTTGGCTGCTTTAGAAAGTTATGGTTATAAGCGGTCAAAAATTTTCTCTGCTTTAGCAAAATATCGCAGTGTTAAAAGACGTCTAGAGTTAATTAAGAGTAAAAATGGGATTGTTTATTGGGATGATTATGCTCATCATCCCAGTGAAATTAGTGCTGCTATTGAAGCAATTGTCAGTAAATATCCAGGGCAAAAATTAACAGTGGCTTTTCAACCCCATACTTATTCGCGAACTAAAAGTTTATTAACTGAATTTGCCCACTCGCTTGCTGGTAATTGGCAAACTTTACTGGTAGACATTTTCTCCTCAGCCAGAGAGAGTGTTGACCCTAGCATTAACGCAGAAATGTTAGTGGCAAAAATTAATCAACTCCACGCTGGTCCACCAGCAATCAACGTGCACAACAATCAACAATTAGCCGCTTATTTAAGGAACAATTTAAGAGAACATGAGGTATTTTTAAGCTTAGGGGCGGGTGATATTTACTTAGTCCATCAGCAACTCTAAATTTTAGCGCTATAAAACAGCATAAAAGTAACCATCAGAAAGAGGAGTTTGGCTCAAATCGCTGACTTGTTGCCAACTTTTGCCGTCATAAAACATCAATTTGCTACCAGCATATTCTTTTGGCAAAGTAACCGTCATCACTCCATTTTCAGGGCTGGTAGTAAATTTTAATTGCCAGGCTAAAGGCCTGCTACCACCATCTTTGCTGGCAGTGTCTGGTAACATCACCACTTCACCATCTAAACCCGCTGGCAAACCCATGGCTTGCATGAGCAAAAAATCTTGGCTATTTTGGAAAATTTTACTCGCTAGAGTAATTCCTAAAGACTCAATAGTTAAAGTCTGTTGCCCAGTTTGAAAATAAAACCATGGTGAACTGACAGCATAAGGGGTGCTACTGGCAAAATTAATCAGTAATTGACCTTGTTTAACCAAGTGATTAATACAAGCTCCCCCAGCACTGCAAGTTCCAAAGCGATTTTTAGTTTTGGTTGGCAGTGAGCTTAAATCTAGTTCCCCCATAAAGGCTTGCTGTCCACCTTCGCGCTCGCTTTCGGGAACTTTAATTTTAGCCCCACTGGCAGAAACAGCGGCTACGTCATCAACATCATAAACAATTTCATACTCAGCTCCACTGCTTTGTTGAGGTATTCTCTCTACTTGAATACTGACAAAACGACCCCCAGCTTCACTAAAAGGTTGCAAACTCACTTGAGGGCGCTCTGATAAGGGCAAAACATTTTCTGGGGCTGAGAGGCGTTTTTTTGGTTTGCTAGCTGCTGGTTGTTCGGGTAGTGGGGTGTTTTTTTCTTTAGCTTGCCACCAAAAAATGCCCGCGATGATGAATAATAAAATTCCTGCTATTAAAGTAAAAGTTATTTTTTTGTTCATATGCTTATTTTAGCATGAAAGTGACTAATATGAATTCACAGGCGAGCTAATAATCTCATTGAGATAAAATCATGATTAATTATTTAGTGGCTGCTTTGATAGCATGGCGATAAACCCGCCAAGGTTTAGGGCCAATATAGGCTTGAGAATTAATAAAAACTAGCGGTGTACCATATAAATTAGTTCGCGAAATTTCTTGCAGCAAGTATTGCTGTCGACCATTTGTTAAGGAACTTTGCAAACATTCACCCAATGATTGTTTATTAAAACCAAAGCTCTCCGCTTGAGCGAGTACCGCCTCACTACTAGCATTAACTTGAGGGTCATTGGCAAAAAGTTGGCTTAAAAAAAGCCAGAAAGCTGCTTGACTCTCTTTATTCAAGCAGTCAAATAAGCTGACTAAATAATCAGTTTCTGCTTTCACGGGATAATGAGCAAAAATAAAATTAGCTTGATACTCCTTTGCCAAATTAAAAACACTTTGATACACTTGGCGAGAATAATTACAATTAACACAGCCAATAAAAATTACCTGCTTATTGCTTTGCGGATTTGTCTGAGCAAAAAGCGACCAGTCAACTCCTGCCATCGTGGGAGTATGATTGGCGGCTGGTTGGCTACCACAAGAAGTCACACTATTGTTTTCTCCACTCATATCCAGCAAGCATACCCCTGTATCGTTAAGACCACGACAGCTACCATATAAATAAAAATTCATCATGCCTCGAGTTACCCAAAACAAACTTCCTAAAGTGAGAATGGCAAATATCCAAGACAAAAGTTCAAAATTTTTGGCTGCCAATTTTGCTAGCTGGGGAGACTTAAGGATTAAGCGTGCTACAAAAGCAGCTTTAATTTTTTCTCTAAAGCCAGTGTTGCAGGGACGCAGCGTAATTCGCCTAAAAACACAATCAAAAGCTTCTTTGGCTAATTGACGATGAGTAGCAGAAAAAATACTCATTAACCCTAAAATAATAAAGGCAATAATACATGGCATGTTAACGTAAGATATCAATCACCTTTCTTAAAGCTTGTGCAAATTGTTCTGCTTCATCTAAAGTATTATAAAAATAAAAAGAAGCTCGCACACTTCCGGTTATTTTTTTCTGCGCAAACCAAGAATGCACACAATGCTGCCCAGAGCGGACGGCAATATTAAAAGTTTTATCAAGCAACATGGCAATTTGGTGACAATCAATACCAGGCAGATAAAAAGAAAAAATACCACCGCGAAGTTTAGGGTCAGCCGGTCCTAAAAGACGCAGGCCTTCAATTTGGCCACATTGAGTGGTTAAATATTGGTTAATAGCTAATTCTGTTTGTTGAATTTGCTTCATACCCACTTGTTGAAGATAATCCACCGCTGCAGCTAAGCCAACAATCCCAGCATAGTCTTGCAGCCCAGCTTCAAATTTTTCTGGCGCTGGTAAAAACTCCACACTATGGTAAGTAGTGGCTGCCACTGTGTCACCACCCACCATAAAAGGCTGTAAAGTTTGTAGTAATTTTGCTTTGCCATAAAACACTCCCATACCTGAGGGACCCAACATTTTATGACCAGAAAAACTCAAAAAGTCAGTGTCTAGTTTGTTAACATTAATACTCTGATGAGGAACTGCTTGAGCACCATCAAAATGCACCAGGGCATGTTTTTGGTGAGCTAATTGAACAATTTTTTCTGCTGGAATACTCACGCCATCTAAATTAGAAGTCAGTCCTAAGGAAACCAAGCGTACTTGAGAGTTTTGCTCTAAAAGTTGTCTAAAATTATCTAAACTAAAAGTGCCATCATTATTGCTATGGCAAATTAATAATTTAATTTTTTTCTTTTGAGCCAAACGCAACCAAGGCACTAAATTAGAATTGTGTTCTTTATCACCAATAATTACTTGGTCGCCATTTTCCCAAGCAAAACTATTGGCCAACAAATTAATACCTTCGGTAGTATTACGAGTAAAAATAATTTCTTGGGAAGTTTTACTCCCTAAAAACTTAGCCAATTTAGCTCTGGCAGTTTGCACTTCTTGCTGGACTCGCGCTGCTAAGTGATGCATGCTTCTACCTGCACAAGCAGGGTAATCGCGCAGATAAGCTAAAACAGCATCAATTACCTTTTGTGGTCGCAGCGTTTGACAGGCATTGTCAAAATAAATCGGCGGTTTACTAGTTTGCAAAATAGGAAAATCATCTCGATAAAATTTACTTTTGCCAAACATCATTTTTATATCATATCACAGAATTTACTCAGGAAGATAAAGGGGTGATAATTTTTGTTTAATGTTGACCTGCTTGAACCTGGTAAAGTTTTGTCCACTTTAAGCGAAATTTCTCTTGCATAATTAAAACTTCACCGCTATAATACTTCGGTGAAAAAACTAAATTTGAGTTTATATCAAGCAATTGGCAATAAGCAGCAATTAGCTGCCCAGGTTAGTGATGTGAGTGGTACCAGCGATAACAATAATTTAGACGATAGTGGTGTCTTAATGCAAGCTTTCAAAAAACAAAACAATTCCTTTACTTCAAGTGACAACAATAAACAAGTAGTTAAACCAACAAAACAGAGAGAAAATGCCGTGATTAGCGCTAGCAGTCAGACAAAAAAAACTAGTCAGTTAAAATCACCTCCTAAATATTTATTACCATGGTGGGGGTGGTTGTTCGTGCTTCTTTTGGTTATTTTCTCAGCTACAGCAACTTTTTTCTTTGCTTTTATACAAAATTTCAAGCGCGAAGTCATTGCTTTTCAATTTCAGGTTAACACCACTGCAGCCTTAGCAAAGGAAGCTTTTAGCTTGCTGAAAACTCAAAACCTGCCAGCAACTAAAGAAAAAATGCTGGAGGTAAAAAGTAATTTAGAGCAAACTAAAGCATTATACGCTAACCTTGAGTCTGGAGCTAAAATGTTGGGTTATGGTAGTTATTATCAAGATGGCTTGAAGGCACTAACTTTAGCCGATGAGGGGATGAAGCTAGCAGATAAGGTAATTTTACTGATTGAACCTTATAGTGAAATGTTAGGTTTTAATCAGGATGAGCAAAATCAGGGCACTGCCGAAGATAGAGTCAAAAAAATTCTTGCCGCTTTGCAAGTAGTCGGACCAGAAATTGATTCCTTAATTGTCGATTTAGAAAAAATGCAAACCGAATTAGCAGGTATTAATGCCGATGCTTATCCGGATACTGTAGCCGGTTTTTTTGGCGCTAAGTTGGTGCTTAAAAGAATGGGTAAAGCAGACTTACTAAGTAAACCAGTCAAAAGTAAAATTGTCAATGCGCAGCAAAATTTTACTCAAATGGTTGCCACCCTTAAAGAGTATCGTCCTTTAATTGACCAGCTGCCAGCTATGATGGGTGGACAAGGTCAACGACGCAAATATTTAATTCTTTTCCAAAATAACAACGAGTTGCGTCCCACTGGAGGCTTTTTAACGGCTTATTCTATTGTTTATGTGGAAGATGGTAAAGTAACTCCAGAAAAAAGTGATGATATTTATGAATTAGATAAGAAGTTTGGTAAAAAAATTACCATTCCTGCCGAATTAGGACGCTATTTAACTACCGAAAAATATTGGCATTTGCGCGATATGAATATTAATCCTGATTTCAAAGCTTCAATGGAAACTTTTTTACAAAATTATCAAACAGTTAAAGGGGAGCCGCAAGATATCGATGGTATTATTGCTATTGACACTAAAGTCCTCACCGATTTAGTTGAGGTATTAGGACCAATTCAAGTAGAAGGTTATGGCCAATTTTCTATTGAACCTGACAAAAAATATCAAGCCCCCCAAATTGTAGTTGCTTTGTCTGAAATTATTACCCGACCCACTCCTTATCTTCGTCAAGATAGAAAAGGAATACTTGGTCCAATGATGAAAGCAATTTTGGAGCGGACTTATGGAGCGGGCAGAGAAACTATTCCCAAACTTTTTGAGTTAATGATTGCCAATATTGCCCAGCGACACGTGCAAGCTTACTTTTTAGACAACAATTTACAACAAGCAGGAGAAAAAATTAATTTAGCTGGGCGCATGAGTGCTCCCAATGATGGCAGTGACTTTTTGGCTATTGTCGACGCTAATTTGGGTGGAGCTAAGTCAAATTTATTTATTGATTACTCGGTTAAACAAACTATTTTGCCCCCCGAAGATGGGGTGATTACCAAACAAGTGACCATTGATTATAAAAATTCTCGCCCTGGTGATAATTGCAATTTGGAAGCAGGGCTACTTTGTCTTAATGCTGTCAACAACGATTGGAATAGAATTTATTTACCTTTAGGCAGCAAGCTTGTAAGTGCCAAAGGTTATAAAGGCGAACCACAGGTTTATGATGATAAAGAAAAACAATTAACAGTTATTGATGGCTTTTTTAGCTTAAATCCTAATAGTAATGCTAAAATTGACTTAACCTATACCTTGCCCTACAGTCAAAATACTTATCAGTTAAAAATTTGGCAGCAAGGAGGGTTGCGCAGGGTTAAACATTTGCTAGATGTTAATGGTAATCAAGAGGAGATAATTGTTGACCGGGATACAAATTATCATGCCTCATTCAATTAAAAAATCTCTCCAGCCACTGCTGCAATTGCTCATGAGCATGTCGGCTTTAAGTATTTCTTGGTTAGTGCTTTATTTTCCTCAAACTAGTAAATATGCTTTGCAATTTTTTTGTGCCTATATTGCCATTTTTTTTATTTTTAATTTATATTGGCGTAAAAAAAATCGCTCCCGCTCGATTGTAGCTGAAGAGCAACCTTTAAAACAATCTTGGGAAATTTCTCTAGTAGCGGGGGCAATTTTTCTTTTAGTTGGCAGCACTCAAGGGCTGAATTCTTTTCTTTTGCCACTTTATTATATTTATTTTTTCTTTGCTATTTTTGTTAATTCCAGCTGGATTACTTGGCTGCGAACCATTTGTGAATTAACTTTTTTAATTTTTTTTACTCCAGATTTTGGTCCACCACATTACTCAAATATTTTCTCTTTAGCTGTATTTATCACCATCAGTTATTTTGCTCAACAATATTATCAGCGAGCTCTTAAAGACAACTTACAACTTCAAGATGAAAAACAAAAGGTCAGCTACTACAATATGTATGCGGAAAAAAAACAAAATGAGCTTTTAGCCCAAGAAAATCAATTACAACATCAATTAAGCAGCGCTAATGATTATTTAACTGATTTAATTACTCAAGTAGACAAACTACAAACTCAAAGCCGTTTTGCTTATAATCAATTAATTATCTCAGCAGGATTAACTAAGGTGGGTTTGCTGCTACGTCGTTTGCGCCAAAGCATGCAAAAAGACCAATCTTTACTAAGTGTTAGTAATAATAATGATAATGTTGGCATAATCAATGAAATTAAATCAAGTTAAAGTTGGTATTAGTAATCGTCATTTACATTTGTGTCAAAATGATTTAGAAATTCTTTTTGGCAAAAATTATCAGTTAAATATTAAGCAAAATCTAACTCAACCAGAACAGTTTGCTGCCCAAGAAACAGTCAGCCTCATTGGTCCACGCGGTAAAATAGAGGCAGTACGGGTGGTGGGACCGGTTCGCTCTTTCACTCAGGTGGAAATCTCTTTAACTGACGCTAGACACTTGGGGATTAAGCCACCACTGCGTCTTTCTGGTGATTTAGCTAATTCGCTTGGTATTACCATTGTGGGCACAGTTGGCCAACTTACCTTAAATAGCGGGGTAATTATTGCCAAAAGACACTTACATTTGCATTCCAGTCAAGCCCTAGCTTTGGGTTTGAGTGCTGGTCAAGCAGTCTCGATTGCCTGTGAGGGAGAGCGAGCTTTAGTTTTTCACCAGGTAATAGTGCGTCCAGGTGATAAGCAACAGGCGGAATTTCATCTTGATACTGACGAAGCAAATGCTGCCAATTTAGTCAGTGGTGATTTAGTAACAATTTTATTGCCTTAAAAAAGAGGTGCCACCAAACGCAAAATACTGCGAATGATGTGAGTATGCCAGCGCACTTCATTAACTCTGGAAAGAGGCACTAGGCTGGATTCAGTAATAATGTTATCTAAATCAGCTTGGAGTTGTTTTAAGGCTGCAGTCTTATACATTAGCACTCCAGCTTCAAAAAGCAAAAACAAACTGCGAAAATCTAAATTAATACTCCCCACCACCCCAATTTCATCATCAACTAAAATAGTTTTCCCATGAATAAATCCAGGTAAATATTCATAAATTTTTACTCCAGCTTCAAGCAAATTAACATAAAAAGCCTGCGAGAGTAAACGTACATACCACTTGTCATAATGGCTAGGAACTACAATAATAACTTCTATGCCAATTTTTGCTGCCAGACAAAGAGCGGTTAATAATTCATTATTAAGCACTAAATAGGGAGAGGTAATTACAATTTTGTTTTTAGCCTTGGTAATTAAATTAAAGTAGACACTTGCACTGACATATTCATTGCCTTGTGGTTCACTGCCAAATGGTTGGACAATGCCGTCATCTTCAAATTTGGTTTTTGGGGGTAAAAAATAATTAAAATCAAGGTCACTTTGAAAAGTGGCATTCCACATTTGCAAAAATAAAACAGTTACCGACCAACTAGCTTCACCTTTAAGACGCACTGCCATATCTTTCCAGTGACCATAAGGATGAATAACATTAATGTACTCATCAGCCAAATTAATTCCCCCTAAATAACTAGTCACCCCATCAATCACTACAATTTTGCGATGGTCACGATTATTAACTTTAGTTTGCAAAAAAGGACGAAGACGATTAAAACATTTAGCTTCTATGCCAACTTGAGCCATTTTTTTAGGAAAATTATTCGGCAGTAAAATAGAACCTAAATCATCATAGAGAATGCGCACTTGGACGCCAGATTTTGCTTTGGTGGTTAAAATACTTAAAATTTCACTCCACATTTTACCCTCGCGAATAATAAAATATTCCAAAAAAATATATTTCTTAGCTAACTTTAATTGTTGCAGTAAATCAGTAAAATAATCCTCCCCACAACTGAAATATTTACTTTGGGTGTTAGTGTATGCCAGGGCTGCACCGCTTTGACTTAAATAATAAAACTGACTGCGCACCAATGGACTTAAATGTGCTAACTTTAAGCCAACCTCATCTTGGGGAGTTAATTTAGCGCGCAGCCTTTGATTAAGTAAAGTATAACGGCGGGGTTTTTTATGTGGCAGTTGTCGCCAACGAGAATACAAATAAATTAACGCTCCAGTGGGTGGAATAATAAAAATCACAAACAACCATCCCAACTTATAAGCCGGGTTATCTTTGCTGGAAATTAAATATAGCGAAAATAAAAAATTAATTAATTGAAAAACAAAATACAGTTGTGAACTAAAAGGAAAAATATTCAGAGTAAAAATAAAAATGAAATAAATTTGCAAGCTAATGAGTAAAATAAAAAAGAAAGCCCGAGTAAAAATTAAGCCCAATAATTTAGTGAGACTAAAACGTTTATTATCCATATTCATCAATTAAAACGCTATTATAGCAGTTTTATATAAAATTGGGGTTTTTATTTTGATTTAACTGGAGAAAATAGCTTGATGGCGTCTTTTGACATGAGCTTTTTTACCAAAGCGATGGGCTTCATCACGCAGTTGCTCTAAAAGTTGTAAAGCCAAATTTTCACCACTCAAAGATAATACTTGCCAGTCTATTTTTAGCTTATTAGTCAAACCAGCCAAGCTAACTTTTTGTGGTATCACTATGCGGTCGGGATCTTTAGCCAAACCAATCACAGGTATCTTTTGCCAAGCAGTTTGCCACAGGGCGGTTAAAACAGCTCGTACTTGCCCTTTACCACCATCAATTAACAATAAATTTGGTTCTGGCCAATCACGGTGTTGACTGCGGCGCAACAGTGCTTCTTTTAACATGGCAAAATCATTGGGAGTGTCTAAAGTTTTAATATTAAAAAGTCGGTATGAGTTGGGGTCACTTACTCCATTGGTAAAAACCACTTGAGAAACTACTGCTAGTTTACCACTGGTGTTACTCACATCATAAGCCTCAATTCTCTCTAGGGGATAAGCTTTGGGTAAACTTAAATATTGGCGCAATAAACGCCGCAACATTAGCAGAGCTTGCTGACTTTTAATTTGATTAAGGTCGGGTAAATATAAATCATTTTTCAGCCGATAATTTTTTTGGGTAATTTCTTTAATCATGACTAATTGATCACGCAGCCGGGCTGCTTTTTCAAATTCAGCCTCATTGGCTGCCTGCCACATTTGCTTTTTAAGATTAGCACTTACCAAACTAGACTTGCCCGCTAAAAAATTTGCTAAGTTGGCAATTAGCTTGTGATAATCTGCGGCACTAATTTTACCCGTGCATACCCCAGGACAAAGTTGCAAATGATTTTCTAAACAACGACGCATATTTTTTTTTCTTGGCGCATTACACCAAGGTAAAATTGGACGAATTAATTTGAGAATTTGCTTAACTTTATAAGCAGAAGGAAAAGGACCAAAAATTTGACCTTGATATTTAATTTTATCTAAATTTCTTTTGCGCATCATTAACACTCGAGGGAATTTTTCTTTGGTTAAAAGAATATATAAGGGGCTTTTGTCATCTTTGAGTAAAGTATTGTATGGTGGTTGATGTAAATTAATCAATGCGGCCTCTACAAGGAGGGCTTGCAATTCACTCTCTAAGATTGCATAGTTAAGATAAACTGCCTTGCTAGTCATTTCGGCAATTTTTAAGGAAAGCTTAGTGTGCCTATAACTGTTAAGGCGATTTTTTAAGTTTTTGGCTTTCCCTACGTAGAGCACGCGCTTTTTTTCGTCTAGCCACCAATACACTCCCGGTTGTGATGGTAACTGCGCAAAGCAGTCCCATAAGCGCAAAGGCTGGGTAGGAGATGAGCAAACTTGGCATGACAATGGTTTGGATAAGTTTGTTTTCATGACTGATAGTTAAGACTAATTCACTCTGTTGATAAGGCAGCCACCAAGATTCTGGAGTCAGTGCTGCTATTATAGCTAATTTTTGCCAACCTAAAAGAGAAATCTCTTCTAAAGGATAAATTATTTTGCCTTGTGCTCCTTGGGCTTGAAGTTGTAGCCTTAGTCCATTAATTTGTTTGGGGGAATTGTTAAATAAATTTATTTGATAATAATTTAAGATGGGGAAAATGCCAAACTGGTGCAAATTTAAGTTGACTTGAATTTTTTCTTCTGGATTAAGATTGAAAATCTCATCAGGAATTTGTTCAATATGCCAAGCATTAAAATTCCCGCTTAAATAGGGAAAATAATTACTGGCTTGGAAATCTATGGTAGGATTTTTAATCACTAGATAACCTTGAGCATACAAATGAGTTTTTTGTCCTGCACCCAATAAATAGTATGCTTGCCAAGTGTGGGCACTATTAAGTTTCCAAACTGTTGGTTCAGGGCTAATACTTTGATACCACACCGCTACCTCACCTGAGTCACTGGGAAATTGATAGGCACTGTAGGCAGCTGAATTAGCCTTATTTTCTATCACCCCCTCATAGGTAAACTGCAAATATTGTTCTTGACCATAAACCAGGCTAATAGTTTCACCCAAACTTTGATCAAATTCATACATTGCCTCCCCAGCTTTAACACTAGATTTTTGTACTTGATGAGAAAATTTTGGCACTCCCCAACTAGTAGGCACACGCACTCTCAGGATATAGCTGGCAAAATGTTGGGCTTCACCTAAAGGAGGAATAGTAATAACTTTATTTTCACCTCGATTTTTAAGTAATTGGTGGGCACTCATTTCCACATTAAAGTGGCGTTTTTTTCCTTGTCCAACTAAGTCATTGACAAAAGCTAATTCTACCAAAGTTTGCCCATTGGCTTCTTTAATATTTTTGTCAATTTCTTCTCCTTGAGGAACAACTACTAAGTTAGCTAAATTAGTTCCAGGAAAAACCAGCTGATAATTTTTAACATATTTAACCGGATTAGTGTTGGTGAGGGTAAATTGATAAACACCACTACTACTGCCAAGTGCAGCAAAAGTGAATTCTGCTACCACCTCACTGCGATAATTATCTGCCAATTTGCCAGCAGCACTGGCAGGATTTTCTTGGGCGTAAATTGGCGGAGCAAAAAGACTTAAAAAGCCTAAAATAGCAACTATTTTTTTTATTTTCATTTCAAGTAATTATCAATATTGGCTTGATGTTGCTCCAAGGTTTTGCCATAATGTATTTGCCCAGCTGAGTCATGTAAATAATAAAAATAATCGCTCTCAAGTGGTGAATAGGCAGCCTTTATAGCGTCTAAGCTCACCGCACAAATTGGGGCTGGGGGCAAATTGGGGTGAAGATAGGTGTTATAAGGAGAAACTACCTTAGTATCAAGAACACTAGGAGGTGTCCACCAAGAGCCAGTTTGGGGATTTTTACCCACTGCGTACTGTGCGGTCGCACAAAGTTGCAGAGGATAATTGGCAGCTAAGCGGTTATTAATGATCCCAGCAATCATGCGCATTTGTTCGCTATCACGTGCTTCTCTTTGTAGCAGAGAAGCAATAATAATAATTTCATCTAAGCTTTTGTGACTATTTGCCACTCCTTTTTGAATTTCAGCATTATTTAAAACTGCTTTGGTAAATTGTTGGCTTAAAATATTAACCACAGTTGCTGCGGTACTTAAAGGGGCAATTTTGTAAGTATCTGGCATAAGTTTGCCTTCTAACCCAGCAGTTAAACTCATAAATTCGTCACTTGAAAAAGCACTCAGCGGCTGTCGGCTTAAATATTCAGCAATTTCTTCTCGGCGCCAGCCAGGTAAAATAGTAATCGTTACTTCTTGAGGGGGTTGGTGAAGTTCACTGTAAATTTGTGCCAAAGACATCTTGGAGTGCAAAACATGAGTACCAGCTTGAAGAGGAATTTGGCTAGTAAAAAGCCAATGATAAAGTTTTAAAGCAAACGCAGAGCGAATTAAATTAGCTGTCTTTAACTCGGGAGCAAGGCTATACAAACTATCTCCCGATTTGATGAGTAAATTAATTTTTTCTCCTGTAGACAAGTTTTGCGGGGCAAAAAAAAGCCAGTGTCCCAGAGCGTAAGTACCTCCAATTGCTGTCAAAAGAAGCAGCAAAAAAAAGGCAGCATAAATAATTTTTTTCATTTTTTCTATTAACTGGGTTGCTTTTTCCCAGTCAGAACATCCGCAAAATAATTGTTAATGTCTTGATCGCCTAAAATACAGCGTCCACTGGGATGAAGTTTTTCATCATTAAGATACAAAAAGGGGACAGCAATTCTTTTATTGTCAATTTGACAAACACTGGCGAACTCTCGCAGTTTAGCAGTGTTGCTGTTACCAGTAACTGGATTGTCTAGCGGCACTAAAGCCAAATCTAAATGAGTGTATAAATTGTTGTTTTGATTTAACCAGTTGTGGACATTTTTGCAATGTGGGCAAGTGGAAGTGGTAAAAAGATAAGCGCTGCGGGTGGCAAAATCTTGTTCGCTAAACTGCTCATTGGAAGTAATTTGGCTAAATTCTTGACTAGAGTTACTTTTGTTAAGTTTAATAAAAACCAAACTCACAAACATCACTATTCCTAAAATAGTTATCCCAATCAGAGTAAAATTTTTTTGCATAGAGAGAAAATTATATCATTTGCACCACCAGCGTCAATTTGTCAAACCTGTTTTGGCATCAAGTATTTTTTTTGGGGTAGCTGACGGGAGTCGAACCCGCGACCTTCGGGACCACAACCCGACGCTCTAACCAACTAAGCTACAGCCACCAACCTCCTAGTGCCTCGGGGGAGACTCGAACTCCCATGGTATTGCTACCGGCAGATTTTAAGTCTGCTGTGTCTACCATTCCACCACCAAGGCACACCAAGACAATGATTATACCATTTATTTAAGCAACTGTTTATAATAATGCGATGATAAAAATAGGCTTGACTGGCAATATGACCACCGGCAAAACTTTAGCATTAACCAAACTTAAAAGTTTGGGAGTTAAAACTCTTGACTTAGATGAATATAGTAAAAAAATTTGCCAATCAGCAGAAATTAAAGACTTACTACAAGAGCGCTTTAGTTACCATGTTTTTTATCCCAATGGGCAAGTTAATTTAAGCAAATTGCAACAAATAATTGCCAGTGACGATTATTATCGTTTTTGGTGGCATAAATTATTGGTAAATCGGCTAAATTTATTTTTACCATTATGGCTTTTTGGCCAACAAAAACAAGGTGTGCCTTTAGTAGTAGTGGCGTTTGCCCTGATTATCGAGGCTAATTGGCAACATCATTTTGATGAAATTTGGTTAATTTATTCCACCAAACAAGCAATCTTAGAAAGAGTGCAAGCCAGAGAAAAAATTGACCTTGAGTTGGCCAGCCAACTTTTAGCTACCCAAATGAGTGATCAGAAAAAACGCCCTTTAGTTCAAGCAATAATTAATAATTATGGTACAATACCTCAACTAGAAGAAGCAGTGGGGGATTTTTTGACCACCCACTTTGGAGATAAAAATTATGCGTGCTGAAGTTGTTTTAATGGGTTTTGCTGTTTACGACCAGCAAAAAAATGTGGAATATAGTTTTGGTTATCAGCCAGATGTTATCAATGAATTAGCTTATTACAATGACCCCAATTATGTATGGGGAGGACACACCGACACTGGCGCCTATACCTGCGAAAAACGCGGTTTTAGTAGTACTCCTTTTGAAAATTGTCCCGGATATATTCGCTATCAGTATTCCGAATTTGAAGGCATTAATCGCAATATTCGCCTGCAGCGCACTCAAAAACTTGCTGGCAGTTTGGGGGGAAGTGTTTACCCCACTGTTGCGCTAATTTTTCAAGTCGGCAGAAATAATTTAATGGGCATGATTGTTTTCCCCGATAAATCTTGGACATCTTTTAAAGGTGAATTTTATGCCAGCTTAAATTTTTTCCTTCACCCTTTAGACAATCGTTATCCTCAGCTAGACCCTAGTTTTAAGTTGGGTTGCAAACCACCGCGCTCTAGTCAAATTGAAGCGCTTGATTTGTGTCCCCTAGAGCGTGAATGTGCTCAAAAACTCGAGCAATTAAAAAATCACTAAGCACCAATGATTAACCGCGAGAAACATACTCGCCGGTAGTGGTATCGATAATTAAAGTTTCGCCATTTTTAACAAAAATGGGGGCTTGAACAATTAAGCCTGTTTCCATTTCTACCGGTTTTTTGCCCGCAGTAACTCTATCACCCTTAATTGCTTCTGGTGCTTGAGTCACTTTGAGAGCAACTTTGGGAGGTAAATTAACCCCAATCGGGTTATCCTCATAAAAGAGGACATAAACTAAAGTTTCTGGAGTTAAATAATTAATCCCGTCTCCCACCAGTTGCCGAGGAATTTCAAATTGCTCATAAGTTCTCATATCCATAAAAGCAACAATTTCTTCATCGTGATAAGCGTAAGCCAATTCACGGCTAGAAATATCTAAAATGGGTAAATTTTCATTGGACTTAAAGGTAAACTCAATGGTATTGCCGGCCCGAACATCGCGCAGTTTAGCTCTGGTGAAAGCTGACCCTTTGCCAGGAGAGACAAACTGTGTCCCCGTCACCTGGTAAGGCTTAGCGCGAAACTCAATGTACATGCCTTTTTTAAGATTGCCGCCATTAACTGTTGCCATAAAAATCCTTTGCTTTATTTAAGCTATTCTACACCATTAAATCTATGTGTGAAACTTAGGTAAACAGTTTAGAGAGTTTCGATTCTAATTGAAGCGTCGTACTCAGGAATTTTGACAAAAGTTAAATATTTTTCGGTGGTGGTGAGGCGCTTGTGTCCCACAATCTGAGAAACATAAACCATGGGTAGGCCAGCTCGAAGTTGTTCCACAATAAAAGTGTGGCGCAAATCATTGACCTTAACCCCAGTACCTAAGCCAGCTAAGCGAAAGTAACGATCTAAACTTTTTCTAATATTGCGCACTAAAAATGGCTTACAAGTTTTGGTTAAAAAAACAGTTTTTTCTCTGGCACGAGGACGAGATTTCAAATAAGCTTGCAGAGTTTTTTTAGCAGTTTCATTCAGTGGTACTTTACGATTAACCCCAGTGTCTTCAGTTTCAATATTAACAATACTGCGATCAAAATCTAAATCATCTAATTTTAAGCCAGCTAATTCGCTGATACGCATCCCAGTTTGCAATAGTACTTCCACTATTGCCAACATCCGCACGTCACCACGACAAGCATCACGCAAAGCACGATATTCAGTTTTAGTCAGTACTCTGGGGGGAGTTTGCTCACAAGCAGGCTGTGAAACTAGGCGACTGGGATTATCGGGAATAAATTTATTATCTGCCAAATAGCGAAAGTAAGATTTCACCGAATTAACTTTTCTGGAAACAGTTTTATCGGAACGATAAACCTGAATTAAATAGTTTTTATAAGCTTCCAAATCAGTGGCGCTAACTCCAGTAATTTCTACTTTACCCCGAGAAGAGAGAAACTCAGTTAACTGTTCAATATCTTTAGTATAGGCAACAATGGTAGCCTGAGCCTTACCACTAGCGTGAAGGTATTCATTAAATTGTTTCTCGCTATCTTGTATAGTCATATTTGACATCACTACCTCTTTTTTCTATAATGATTTTAATATAAATATTATCAGCCACAAATATATTAGTTTCGACCACTTATAACTCACTGGATAGACTCATAATATCACAAAGAGGATTTATTGTCAAGAATGAAACTTATTTTTCGCCCCATATTTATTGTTTTTTTTGTTATTTTAACTGCTACCTTAGCTGTGTCTATGAGTAAAAAATTAACTAGCCATCAAGATAACAATTTAGCCTTAGAACAAATTAAAAATAGAAACCAACAGTTGTTAAATGAGCGGCAAAGCTTGCTTTATCAAACCGAAATGCTTAACAATGATGAATTTTTACGCGAAAAACTCCTCCGCGATCAAAAATGGTTAAAAAAAAATGAAGAAATAAATTTATCACTCAGCGGTTATCAATATACCCCACGACCAATTATTTTCCCCAAGCAATTAGAAATTACCCCAAAACAAAAATGGCAACAACTGTGGCAAACTGCTTTTAATCAAACTTATTTGCCTTAACTCTCTGGGAGACAAAGTTTGCCAAACAGCTTTAATCGGCTATTGACTAAAAACCAAACAAGAAGTATAATAACGGTTCATAAAATTTTATGATGTCGGTAATTTAGTTTGGGGCTAACAATACAGGGGTCACCCACATGGGTGAGTCCTTTTTTTTGTTTTGTCTTAATCTGAAATTTCGCACCTAGTGTTTATTTTGAAGGGAACTTATGAAGACTGCGGCACCAACACGTCTCATTTGGGGCAAAAAAAGGAAAGTAATTCCACAATTGGATTTTTTGAAATTACAGCTGGAGTCTTACCAAGATTTTTTAACCAACGGCATTAGAGAAGCACTAGAAGAAATTACTGGCGACAAAGGTATTGAGGACTACACTAACAAAAATTGGTGCCTTAAATTTGGTAAACATTATTTTCGCCGTGGTGAATACGACATTAAAACTGCCAGACTTAAAGAAACCACTTATTCCGCCCCCTTATACGCTGAAGCTACCTTAATCAACAAAAAAACTGACAAAATGCAGACTCAAGAGGTTTTTTTGGGTGATATTCCCATGATGACTCCTGAGGGAACTTTTATTATCAACGGGATTGACCGTGCTGTGGTGACTCAGCTGGTGCGCGCTCCAGGAGTATCTTTTTCTGGTGAAGTTGACGCGATTTCAGGTCGTTTTTTACATAAAGCTGAATTGCGCCCCATGCGTGGCTCGTGGATAGAAATGTCCATAGGTCGACGAGATTTAATCACTGTAAAAATTGATAAACGGCGCAAAATGCCAGTTACAGTATTGTTGCGCGCTCTAGGATATGGCAGTGATGAAGAATTAAAAGAAGCCTTAAAACAAGAAATTAGCCACGATAAATCTAATTTAATTTTAAATACTTTAGAAAAAGACCCCAGCAAATCACAAAATGCGGCTTTACTGGAAGTTTATGACAAAATGCGTCATGGTGAGCCAGCAATTTTAGATAATGCTCGTGAATATTTTAAACAAATGTTTTATGAGCCCCGGCGATTTAATTTAGGTGAAGTGGGTCGCTATAAAATCAATCGTCGCCTGCACATTGAGGTAGATCCTCAAAAAACTACCCTTTCTGCCCTAGATATTTTAGCTACAGTTAAATATTTAGTTGCTCTACATAATGGTCAAGGCAAAATGGATGACATTGACCATCTTTCCAACCGCAGAGTACGCCGAGTAGGTGAGTTAGTGCAAACCTCAGCACTCCGTTTAGGACTCACTCGTTTAGAGCGCTCCATTCGCGAAAAAATGTCGATGACTAAAGTGGACGAAAATCTCACTCCCACCATGTTAGTCAATGCCAGACCAGTCATTGCTGCTGTAGCCGATTTTTTCCGCCGCAATCGTTTGTCTACTATTCTCGATCAAACCAATCCCTTATCTGAAGTAGACAATTTAAGACGCTTATCAGTTATGGGCAGTGGCGGGGTGACCAAAGAAAGAGCTAGTTTCTCTATGCGCGACATTAACGCTTCACAATATTCACGTATTTGTCCAGTCCGCTCTCCAGAAGGCCCCAACATTGGTTTGGTAACCTATCTCTCCCTTTATACTCATATTAATAAATTTGGTTTTTTGGAAGCACCTTATTTTAAGGTAGAAAAGAGAGGCAAGAAAATTAAAATTTTAGACGATAAAATTATTTATCTCTCTGCTGATGAAGAAGAAGATTACAAAATTACTCACGCGAGTATTGGCATTAATGACCAAGGTGAAATCACTGATGATTGGGTACCTTTCCGCTATATGAATAATTTTACCGAAGGGCCAGCTTCACAAGTACAATTTATTGATGTAGTGCCACAACAAGTCATTGGCACCTCAGCTTCGCTCATTCCTTTTATTGCTCATGACGAAGCTAACCGGGCGCTGATGGGCACTCATATGCAGTGTCAAGCAGTCCCCCTCCTTAATCCTCAAGCTCCCATTATTGGTACTGGCATGGAAAAAAGTATTGCTACTGCCATGAATCGCACTGTCGCGGCCAGATTTCCTGGAGAGGTTACTTATGCTGACTCCACTAAATTAATTGTGGCTATCAAACCGAGTGCGCTAGCTAAAGCCACTAAATTTTACGAGAACCGCTTTGAAGATAATTTGGAATTTGACGGTCAAAATGAAATTTATAGCCTGCAAACTTATGCCAGAACCAGTCAATCCATGTCATACACTCAAAAAGTGATGGTGCAAAAGGGAGATAAGGTTAACCAAGGTGATATTTTAATTGATGGTCCTTCCGCTGATCGCGGGGAGCTTTCCTTGGGCACTAATTTGTTGATTGCTTACATGGCTTTTGACGGCTTAGGTTACGAAGACGCAATTGTAATTTCTGACCGCTTGGTTAAAGATGATGCTTTAACTTCAGTTACCATTTCTGCCCATAAAGCCAGAGTGATGGACACCAAACTTGGCAGCGAAGAGTTAACCAACGATATTCCCAATGTATCCGAAACCGCCTTAGCCAACCTTGATTTAGATGGTATTATTCGCGTTGGCTCCACGGTGCGCTCCGGAGATATTTTGGTGGGCAAAGTTGCTCCCAGAGGAGAAACTGAACTAACTCCAGAAGAGCGTTTACTGCGAGCTATTTTTGGGGAAAAATCCAAAGAAATTCGCGATACTTCGCTGCGTTTACCTCACGGTGAGTCGGGCACAGTAATTGGAGTAGATATTTTAGATCGTGATTTAGGTGATGAACTTGATCCTGGAGTTAATAAAGAAGTGATTGTACGAGTGGCCAAAATTCGCAAAATCACGGTAGGAGATAAATTAGCTGGACGTCATGGTAATAAAGGAGTAATTTCTAAAATTATGCCTGAGGCAGATATGCCTCACTTAGCTGATGGTACTCCAGTGGATATTATTATTTCTCCCTTATCGGTGTTAGCGCGGATGAATTTAGGACAGCTTTTAGAAGCTCATCTAGGGATTGCTGCCCAAAAACTTAACTATCACGTTGGCATTCCTGCCTTTGAGGAAATCAATGAAGAAAAAGTTTTTGAAGAATTAGAGAAAGCTGGTTTTCCCAAATCTGGCAAAATGCAACTTTATGATGGTCGCAGTGGCGAAGCCTTTGCTAACCCTTCAGTGGTGGGAGTAGCTTATATCCTCAAGCTCTCACACATGGTGGAAGATAAAGTTCATGCTCGCTCTACCGGTCCTTACTCCTTGGTAACTCAGCAACCCTTAGGGGGTAAAGCCCAAATGGGTGGGCAGAGACTGGGAGAAATGGAAGTTTGGGCGCTAGAAGCACATCAAGCAGCTCATACTTTGCAAGAAATGTTAACCATTAAATCTGATGATATTGCTGGCAGAGCCAAAGCTTTTGAGGCCATTGTCAAAGGTTTAGAAATTCCCGCTCCCACTGTACCTGAGGCTTTCAAAGTGCTCATGCGCGAGCTTAATGCTTTGGGTATTGAAGCAGTGGCTCTAGAGCCTAATATTCGCGAAGAAACTGACTCTACCACCAACAGTGAAACTAGCTTGCCAGAAGCTAGCGTGCAAGAAAGCCAACTCTCTGAGGAAGAGCTTTTAGCTAATCAAGCTCAAGCTGCCAGTGAGGACGTAGCTATCATTGACGCTGATCAAGATGATAATGAGTTAGTTATGGCAGAGGACGAAGGTAAAGAAAAAATGCTTGCCAGTAGTTAAGGAGATAATATGAAACAAATTGTAGATTTTTGCGCATTACAAATTAGATTGGCAGACCCTCAAGCAATTCTTTCTTGGTCACATGGCGAAGTCAAAAAACCAGAAACCATTAATTACCGCTCACTTAAAGCCGAAAAAGACGGTTTGTTCGATGAGAAAATTTTTGGTCCCACCAAAGACTTTGAATGTTATTGTGGCAAGTACAAAAGAGTGCGCCACAAAGGTATTATTTGCGATAAGTGTGGAGTTGAAGTAACTCAAGCAAGAGTACGCCGGGAGCGAATGGGTCACGTGAGCTTGGCTTCTCCAGTTGCTCATATTTGGTTCTTTAAAGGTGCTCCTTCTAAATTGTCATTGCTTTTAGATCTCTCACCTAAAAATATTAATTCAATTGTTTATTTTTCGCAGTACATTGTCTTAAGTGTGGATGATAAAAAACGCGCTGCAGCATTAGACAACTTAGATGAACAAGAAAAACAAGATCTAGCTAAAATGATGGCAGAGAGTTCTCAGGAATTGGAAAAAATTAAAAAAACTTGGCAAGAAAATAAAGCTAATTTAAAAAAGAAAGTTAAAAGCAAAGAAACTCTAGAACTCAAATTTGCTGAAATTGAAAATAAAGCTAAAACTGCCATTGCTTCGGTTAAAGCTGAACTAGAAAACACCACTGCGCAAAAAAGTGAAATTTACAAAGCCATTAAAGGGAGTGTCAGACGCTTGCAACCTGGTAGTACCATGAGTGAGGAAGAATACTTAAAACTTGATGAATACGATGTTACCGACTTTTTTAAGGTAGGCATGGGAGCGGAAAGTTTACTAGAAATGGTAAAAAGTGTGGATTTAGACAATCTGGCTACTTCTTTGCGTCAAGAAATGCTCCAAAGTACGGGAGCGAAAAAAATTAAAGCTATCAAACGGCTAGAAATTGTGGAAGGCTTTAAGAAATCTGGCACTAATCCTGCTTGGATGTTTTTAACTGTTTTGCCAGTTATTCCTCCAGATTTGCGTCCCATGGTACAACTTTCTGGGGGCAAATTTGCCACCAGTGATCTTAATGATTTATACCGTCGGGTTATCAATCGTAATAATCGCCTGCGTCATTTAATGGATTTGGGTGCCCCCGAAATTATTCTCCGCAACGAAAAGCGGATGCTGCAAGAAGCGGTAGATAGCTTAATTGATTCTGCGCAGGTAAAACGTGCGATTAACAGAGCTAATCGCAAACCACTTAAATCTCTGTCAGAAATGCTTAAAGGCAAACAAGGTCGCTTCCGACAAAACCTTTTAGGCAAGAGAGTAGATTATTCTGGTCGCAGTGTGATTGTGGTTGGTCCAGAACTCAAACTTAATGAATGCGGTATTCCCAAAGATATGGCTTTGGAAATTTTCAAGCCTTACGTGCTGCACGAACTGATTAAAGATGGTTTTGTCCCCAATGTCAAATCAGCGCGCAAATTAATTGATTCTATGGAACCGATTGTGTTTGATATTTTAGAAGAAGTGACTAAAAATCATCCGGTGATTTTAAACCGTGCCCCAACCTTACACAAATTAGGTATGCAAGCTTTTTATCCTATTTTAATTGAAGGTAATGCTATTCGCCTCCACCCCTGCGTATGTTCTGGCTATAACGCTGACTTTGACGGTGACCAAATGGCAGTCCATTTACCCCTCACCGATGAAGCTCAGAGTGAATGTCGGGAGCTAATGATGGCAGAGAGCAACTTGCTCAAACCCGCCAATGGCGATCCAGTTACCGTACCTAATAAAGAGATGGCGATGGGACTTTTTTATTACACTAGTATTGATGAGCAGCTAAAAGAGAGCCAAACTATTTTTGCTAGTGTGGATGAAGCATTCCATGTTCACTCTGAAGGACTGATTAAAACCAGGCAAAAAATTAAAGTTCGCCTCAGTGATGGCCAAATTGTCCAAACTACTATTGGCCGAATTGAATTTAATCAAATTTTGCCCGATAAGGTTTTTTTGAATGAAGCCATTAATGCTAAAAAAATTAAAGAAATTGTCACCAAAGCTATTGATCTTTATGATAAACAAATAGTAGCTAAATTAATTGACGACATTAAAGATTTGGGTTTTGTAGCGGCAACTTACTCTGGCTTATCGGTATCGGTTTCTGATTGTCAAATGATTAAAGAAAAAGACAGCATTATTCAAAAAGCCAATGAAAAGGTAGAGGAAATTCAGCAAAAATACTTAAATGGTTTTATCACTAACGAAGAAAAGAAAAAGTTGTCTTTTGAAGTTTGGATTCAAACTACCGACGAGGTGGCCAATAAAACTTGGGACTCTTATAGCGAAAGCAATGCCGTGAAAGTGATGATTAATTCTGGTGGCACTCGGGCGAGTCGTGATCAGGTAAAACAACTGGCAGCAATGAGAGGTTTGGTGGTGGATCCCTTGGGCAACATTGTAGAAATGCCCACCAAATCTAATTTCCGTCAAGGTTTATCTATTTTTGAATATGTGACTTCTGCTCGAGGTTCGAGAAAGGGTTTAACCGACTCGGCTCTTAAAACTGCCGACGCTGGTTATCTAACTCGTCGCTTAGTTGATGTTTCTCATGACGCTATTATCAGAATGGATGATTGCGGCACTCATGAAGGCATTGAAATTAGCAAAGCTAAAAGACGCGCTAGTTTTGCCTCACGCATTATTGGTCGCTTCTTGGCAGCTGATGTGGTGGTAGCCGGGAAAACTCTTTATCAAAAAGAAACCTTAATTAATGAAGAAATTGCCCAAGCACTGGACAAAAATGAACAAGTTTCTAGTGTTAAAGTTTATTCACCCCTAACTTGCAAATCACCCAAAGGTATTTGTGCCAAATGTTATGGTTGGAATTTATCCAATCATACCCGAGCCAAAATTGGTCTGCCCGCGGGAGTGCTCGCTGCCCAATCCATTGGAGAACCGGGTACCCAGCTGACCATGCGAGTCAAACACTCCGGAGGTATTGTGGGTATGGACGTAACTCAAGGTTTGCCACGGGTAATTGAACTGCTAGAATTGCGCAAACCCAAAATTCAGGCTATTTTGGCAGAGATTTCTGGTAAAGTAAAAGTTAGTAAGCAGCAAGATAAAAATGTAGTTAAAATTACCGAAGTAGGTGAGGGAGCAAAAAGTCGTGAAGTAGAAATCCCCGATAATTTAGCTTTGATTGTCAAAACTGGCGATTTAATTTCTGCCGGACAGCCACTCACTACTGGGGCTACCAATATGCAAGAGTTGCTGTATTTGCAAGGTCTGTTAGTAACACAGCAATTAATTATTGACGAGGTACAAGCTGTTTATGAATCTCAAGGTATTCCGATTCACGATAAACATTTTGAAATTATTGCTCGAAAAATGAGTGATAAATTGCAAATTGAAAACCCCGGCGATACGGAATTTTTAACCGGAGAAGTGGTAGAACACTCAGCTTTCTTAAGCAAGAATGAAGCAGTAATTGCTGCTGGTGGTACCCCTGCCACCGCCAAAATTCTCCTGTTGGGAATTACTCGCTCGAGTTTGTTTACCAGTTCTTGGTTATCAGCGGCTTCTTTCCAGCACACTAAAAATGTGCTTACCGACGCAGCTATTTCTGGACATGTAGATCATCTCGAAGGCTTAAAAGAGAATGTGATTATTGGCCGACTTATTCCCACCGATCCTTCTCGAGCTGCAGTTAACAATTAAATCCCACCCCCACTAAAATAATTTTAGTGGGGGTAATTTTTGCTCCTAGATACTTAATTTAGAGTATAATAGCGCTATGATAGACAAGCGTTATTATTTTGATATTGGCGGCACGCCACTCTCAGCCGCCGCACGCCAAGCCGTAGAGAAAGTTTTATTAAATGATTATGCTAATCCCGAAGCTTTGCATGAACCTGGACAAAAAGCCAATGGCATCCTAAATTTAGCACGCCAAAAGTTGGCTAAGTTAATTAATGCTCCCTTAGGTGAAGAAATTATTTTTACCTCTGGAGCCACTGAAAGTGACAATTTGGCCATTAAAGGGGTGGCGCTACAACATTATTTAGCTACTCAAGGTAAATTAAGCAAGCCTCACTTGTTAATATCCTCTATTGAACATGCTGCCATTCGCCAAAGCGCTCTCAGCTTAGAAGGTTTTGGTTTTCAAGTAGAATTTATTCCTGTCAGCGCTAAAGGGATGATTGAGCCAGATGTAGTGGCACAATTAATCAAACCTACCACCTTGCTAGTTTCGGTAATGGCTGGCAATAATCAATTTGGCACTATTCAAGATATTGCAGCCATTGGGCAAATTACCAGTAATAAAGGTGTTTATTTTCACACTGACGCTTCGGTATTTTTTGGAGTTTATCCCCTAGATGTCCAAAAAGCTCATTTAGATTTAGCCACAATTTCTTCGGCTAAAATTTATGGTCCTAAAGGAGTAGCAGCACTCTATTGTCGCCATGGGGTGCCTTTATACCCACTTTTTCATGGCGGACATCAAGAAGCAGGCAAGCGAGCTGGAACTCACAATTTACCAGCTATTGTTGGTTTTGTTACTGCGGCAGAAAAATCGCTGCAAAATCGCCAACAGCGCTTAGCTCATGACCAACAACTTTCAGAGTATTTTATTAACCAAGTAAAAAAAACCATCCCCTATGTGCTAGTTAATGGCGACAGCAAAAAACGACTAGTGGGCAATGTGCACTTATCAGTTTTGGGCGCTGAGGGCGAATCATTAGTTTTAGGTTTAGCTAGCTATGGCATTGCTGCCACCACTGGATCGGCTTGCTCGTCTAAAAGCCTTCAAGCTGACCCTGCCCTGAAAGCTTTGGGACTGACTCCAGAATTAGTGCATGGGAGTTTGCGTTTTTTTTGGCACCCTTGGCACACTCAAAAAGATTTAGATTATTTGCTGGATAAACTAAAAATTGTTATTACCAAATTGCGGCAGATTTCTGCTTATAAACCAAAGGAGAGCGATGTCAAAAAATAAATCATCCCCAAATTCACTCCCGGGAATGCTAGAATCATTTTATACTCAAGAGGTGATGCAGCATTTTTTGCACCCCAATCATGCTGGTGTGTTAACTGATTATGATGTTTGCGGCGAGGTGGGTAATGTGGTTTGTGGTGATGTGATGCGCATTTACTTAAAAATTGAACCAGATGAAAAAAATCAACCTTGCATTGCTAATATTTCTTTTGAAACTTATGGTTGCGGAGCTGCCATTGCCACCAGTAGTGTTGCTTGTGAACTCGCTTTAGGAAAAACCTTAACCCAAGCGCTAGAATTAACTAAAGAGAGCGTGATTAAAGTTTTGCGTCGCTTGCCAGTACAAAAAATTCATTGCTCAATTTTAGCGATTGACGCTCTAAATGAAGCAATATACCAATATTATGAACAAAACCAGCTCCCCATACCGCCAAAACTGGCTCAAACTCATCAACATCTAGCTAAACAAAAAGAAATTCTCAAAAAACAATATCAAAAATGGATGAAAGCTTAAGGGCTAATAATCTCCTGAGATTGTTCACTCCCTTGTGGCAGGTACACCACCTTAACTGGCATCATAAAAGTATAAATCCACAAAAAAATCAACAGCAAACCCAAAATACCTGCCATCATAATTAAAAAACCTAATACCTGGCAAAGATGAGTATTCACCACCACCTTACAGGTGGGCTGACTGGCTCGCTTAACATTTTTTTGCAAAATTTTTCTCTTGGCTTTTTGTTTCATGCCTTCATTTTAGCATAATTATTTTTCGCAAGCAATAAGGCGTCTATCACTGCAATTTTATCCCAGCAAAAGCCTCAGACAATCACCAGATCTCACCATCACCCTAATTAAAGTCAACTAGCCAGCTTGACCAATTAACTCGCCAATGGGCACAGCTAGTGGTTGTTGACTGCTGGCAAATTGCTCAACTTCCTCATTTCTATCTCCAGCCCAACCTCCCTGCTCTTTTGGTTTCGCCTCCACCAAGAGCACATGCATGGTATCACTACCTTGCTGGTAAGTATCAAGTTCATGAGAGGAGAACTCTACTCCCAAACTCTCACCTAAATGATGTAGTTGTCGCTGTACTAAGCGGAAAGAAGTTTTTTCTCTAGCTTGGAAATAAAGGGGGAGATAGTTCCTCTTGGTTAAATAATGCTGTTGATAAAGAGAGAGAAAGCCTCGAAGGAGTCTGCCTGCTGCTAATTGTTGACCGGGTAAGGTGGCAAAGTCTTCAATGTAAATGCATTGCTTGCTGGTAGTAGCTGATGATTGGTGCTCATCTTTATCAATTACTCCCTCATAGGCAAGTAGGTAACCGGCAATCTTACCACTGGGAGTGTGATACTTAAGTGATAAATTAGGTCTGTCTTTGCTCACTTGATTGATATCTTTGGCAATTAGAGAATTCTCTAGTCCTGACATCTCAGCTTTAAGAGTTTGGTTGTCAGCATAGATTTGGCTCTCTAAATAGGTAATGTTAACAGCATCTTGATAAGTTAGGTCTGATAAATATTTAGGTAGTACTGTGGGAGAAAGAGGGGACTTTTCAGCCTTTGATATTTCTAGTTGATAAAGATTTTTTTGGTGAGTTTTGGTGGTGGTTGGTTTTTCTTGGGTAGAGCTGGTAGAGTTAGCAGATTCAGTGGGGTTGGCAGAGTTAATAGGGTTGGCAGATTCAGTGGAGTTGGTATCATTAATCTTTAAGCTAATGGTATCAACACTGCTGCCATATTTATCTGAGTAAGCTACTGGAGCGGCAGGTA
>CAUUGB010000003.1:0-46330 GCA_963544615.1 uncultured bacterium
AGAAGCGTCATCCACCCCCACTCTAAAACTAACAATGGTGCCCACATTACCAAAAACTGCATTTCTAATCTGTTCATCAATTTGAGCAATAAACTGATTAGCAACAATTAAATTTAAGCGATATTTACGTGCTTCTGACAAAATAGCGGCAAAATCCTCAGTGGCATAATTTTGAAATTCATCAACGTATAAAAAGAAGTCCTGACGCTGTTCCATAGGAATATTTTGTCTACTCATGGCTGCAGTTAATACCTTGGGTACCAAAATTAATCCCAAAAACTTGGCGTCTTCTTCACCCAAAATACCCTTAGATAAATTGCAAAGTACAATTTTTTTCTCATCCATAGCTTGGCGGAAATTAAAAGCGGAAACCGGCTGACCAATAATATTACGCATAGTTTTGTTAGTCACAAAACGACCAAACTTAGAAACAATGTAATCAAGTGTCTCTGATTTATGAAAATCACTAGTTTGCGCCATTTGGTCGGTCCAATAGCGTTTGACCATGGGGTCAGTAACATAAGGCAGCAGCTGCTGAACAAATTTATCATCAGTTAAAGCCCGCACCAACTCAATAAAAGTGGCGCCTTTTTGATACATAATAGTCAGCATGGCATTGCGAATAGCGTGTTCAAAGCGAGGGCCAATAATACCTTGATGGTGAGGATCATAAAGTTTATACATTAAACCAATAATGCTACTGACCACAAAGTGGCGTTGCTCTTCGGTGTCAGCTTCCATCATATTCATGCCCATCGGTCGCTCTAAATCAGAGGGATTGAAGTAAATAATATCTTCTGCTCGATGAGCCGGCAGCATAGTTAAAATATCCTCCACAAATTCTCCATGCGGATCAATAGCACACACTCCATGCCCTGCATTAATATCTTGCAAAATCATTTCCTTTAAGAACTCCGATTTACCTGTGCCAGTTTTACCAATAATATACATATGCCGCCGCCGGTCGGCTAAATCCATATAGATATCTCTGCTGCTGCCGCGATAAACCGATTTACCTAAAAATAGCCCCTCATGCGGAATTTCTCTGGGAGCAGGAGCATTTTTAGCATACAAAAAACGCAAGTGATGAGTACTAACCGCGTGATTGGGAAAATGCACCAAAGTAGCTAATTCTTCCGCATTCAAAGTAATCATCCCCTGAGTACCAAAGTAGGGTGTATAGCGATAAATAAAATCAATCATAAACCATTTTTTAAGTAATATGCCTGCTTTACCAAAACTGGTATATAAACTATTAAACTGAGCAAAACTGGTAACAATATTGCGCAAATGTGACTCTGCGGCCACTTTGGTGGGACTATTCACACACACCCTAATCATCACCTTAAATAAGGGTTTTTCTATTTTTTGTTCTTTAGCTTGGATTTCTTTAGAATCAATTTCTGGAAGCGCTTTTTGCTCGCTACTGGGAGTTTTTTCTCTCTGCTTGGCAATTTGGCGCAAAACTCTTTGCCGATAACCATCACCCTCAGGTTGAATTAAAAATTGAATAATTGCTCCCTCACCATCACCCATTTTAGATAAGGCTGAGGTGATTGCCAGCAAACCATCGTTGGGTAATTCCTTGTAAGTTTTTAAAGGAAACTGATCGCCACCTTTGAGAGTTAGTCGAGTAAAAACACTCTCGCCATTTTGAGTCCAAATATTAGGCTCACTATCCTCTTGAATATCAGCGTCGGGGTAAGCAGCTTGAAGGTGTTTTTCCAATAAATCACGCAAATCTTTAGGCACCCCCACATAAAAAGCAATATCTTCTTTTTTAGCCACAATTTCTACAGCAATGGCAGTTTCTTTTTGAAACAAAGAGGCAAAAGTGTCTAACTTGAGAGAATGAATTGCAGTAAACATCTGTTCTGCTGCTTCAATTTTAACTTCATTATCTTTGGGTAAACGCACTAATAAAGTAACATAATCTAGCGCTTGGGCTTCTCGGGTGCGATTGCGCCAATAAAATAAAAAACACACCACAACTCCACTTAACGCTAAAAATACTCCCAAAAGTAAACCTATTTGTGCCAAAACCAACCCTATATCCACATTTGGTGACATAAAAACATTATATACTGCAAACAAAGAAATTAACATAGCGCTCCCCCAATAGAGCGGCTAAATTTCGCCCACAAGCAGGCAATTTTGCTGTTTCATCATGGCAACCAATTGTTGCCGATATGCAGTGACTCTAGTGCGAGTTAAGGGCTGTTTGCTATCTTGATAAACAAAGCGAAAACTGTAATTATGCTCATAAATACCCAGTAATTCTACACTTTGCAGTTGAGGAATTGCTGCCCTCATCCCGGCTAAAAGCTTGCCCACTCTAGCTGCCTTTGGCAGAGTAAAAGTTAATTCCTCAATAATTACTGGTTGATTATTAACTACGCGAAGTTTGGGATACAGGCGCGCCTTAGCACCAATGGTAGCTAAATCTAGTTCCCAACCAAAGAGCTGTGGTCCTAGGGCAGTGACTAATCCTGCCGCTTGCTTATCATCATTAAAATAAATTTTTCCCTGCTCATCAATATTAATTTTGATATAAAAATTAGCTAATAGGTGCTCTACCACCGCTCTTGCTTGCTGATAATCTAAAGCAAGCAAAAAAGCCAAATGCATAGGTTCGCTAACTTTATCTGCTAACTGAGGCAGATAAACTTTGGCTAATTCAAAAACACCCTGAGTATGCTGACGACCACGACTGGCAGCTTGTTGCCAAGTTTCTTGTAATGAAGGCAAAAGGCTCTGACGCAAATACACTCTCTCCTCAGTTAAAGGATTTGTTAAACTTAAATACTTTTTAGGATTACCAGAGAGCATGGCTGTCCCCACCATGGAATAAGTGTAGACTTCAGTTAAACCGGCATCAGCTAAAAAATGACGGCAGCGCTTTTCCACCGCAAAATAAAAGTTTTCTTGAGGTTGAATTTGCACTGGCGAAAAAGCCGTGCTACTAGGCAACAAATGATAACCATAAAGCCGAGCTATCTCTTCAATTAAATCTTCCGGAATGTGAATGTCATTGTGTCGCCAACTAGGCACCACTACCTGAATTTCTGTAGGAGTTTTTTTTGCCATCACAAAACCTAAACGCTCCAAAAGGGCACTCACTTTAACTACTGGCAAATCTACCCCCAAATAATGATGCAAACGTGCCAAGGGCAAAGTTACCTGTGACTGCTTTTTAACCAATTTGGCCGGATAAGAGAAAAGTTCACTAGCTACTTGCCCTCCCGCCCACTGACACAAAAGCGCTGCTCCCAAAAAAAGAGTTTCCGGCATTAATTCGCAGTCAACTGCTTTTTCATTCAAAACCGCTGCACTGGTGCGAATAGAGTGTTGCATGCTGGCTTGCCTCACCACCTGTGCATCGAGGTTTTCCAGCCACAACAACACCCTGGTAGTGGCAGCATCAATACAAGTATTTGCCGTCCCCATAATTGCTGGTAAATCAATAATTTCTCCACTACCATTGGTAAAAACAACTTCACCACCCTTAGTTTGATAACTACTGCCATCTAAAGTAGTAAATGTCATTCCAGCTTGAGCTTGGACAGCCACAATTTCTCCACCCAAAGCCATAATTTTGTCATAATCAAAGGCATGGCAAGGGTGACCAATTTCATGAGTAATGTAATTGGTGGTATCCACCACTACCCCTTGAGGATTAAGACCAATTTGGTGCAAACGCCGCGCCATAAATTCTGGCGCTGGCTGATTTTTAACTCCATCAATCACTATAGCTAAAGCTCGGTGTAACTTATGAGTTTGACAGATAAACTTCGGCAAGGGCAGGTGAGAGGCAGACGGGTGTTGGGGCAGCTGGTGGGGGTGAAGACGCAATTGACACTCTTGAGGTATAATTGCTGCTAGCTCTCTAGCTAAGCCTTGCACACTCATTAAATCAGGGCGATTGGTGGTTACCTCAATGTCATAAACCACCTCTCCCTCAACTGTTGATAAATGCTCAAATGAGGGACCATGTAAAGAAGCAATGCGAGCAATCTCTGCTGGAGGTAATTTAGTTACTAAATATTCTCGCAACCAAGAGTCTGGAATTAAAATGTTCATAGTTTACCGAGTGTATTTTAACACATCCGCTAGTTTTCACTTGGAGAAATTAACCGAGGAAAACTAGTGACAATAATTACGTATACTCCTGGACTAAAATCATCCAAATGAGCTGCAAAATGTGCATGCAGCAATCTTTTAATACGATGGCGCCAACAACTTTTAGCAAAATATTTTTTAGCTACAATAAAGGCAAATTGTGGCTGAGTTATATTGGCTGCGGCATAAAAAAATTGTTTCCCATACGGTAGCGAAGTTTTTTGGGCGCGAGCAAAAAAATCACCAGTAATTTGACCTAAATAACGATTTCTCCTCGGCAACATAAGTAAATTATATTACATGTGTGCTTTTTGTCATTAACATAACATCACTATTTTTATCAACTAGTCCACTTTAACATAGTCTCAAGGTATTAACTCCCATTACCACCCTTTCTTATCAACCAATGGGTTAATTGTCCGAAATGTGTTTGAGGTTAATCAAATTTAGCTAAAATCGTGCTGACAAGCATAATTGATAAGCAATAATTATATTTTTTATAGGATTTATAGGTAAAAATCACAATAATATTAATTATTATGTTATGGGTTGTTAATAATAAAATCCTATAATATATACATATTATTTATAGTTAGTTAATTAACAACCGATAAGATTAATTAGTCGAGAAAAAACATTAGATAAAAATTATCGGCAAATAATAATTTCCTTATAAAACATAAATGATTTTTAATGACTTGAATTTGATTAAATTAGCGTTGATACCATTGTGCCCAACGCTCATTTGAGCATTACTTGCAATTAGAGTAGAGTTAATAAATTCATGTCACTGGGCGCTAAACTCCTGCTATGACCAAATTAAAAGTGGTAATATTTTGGCTTAAAAGTGGTCAAAAACGGTTTTTTTTCTTTTTTCTTGATGTGAGTTCAATTGACAAAGAAATAGCCGCATGATAGACTAATGCGCTATGACAACCACAGCATATCAAGCTGACCAGATTAAAGTTTTGGAGGGTTTAGAGCCAGTCCGTAAGCGTCCTGGCATGTATATTGGCTCCACTGACGCTAGGGGACTACACCAGTTAGCCAAAGAAATCCTAGATAATGCTGTTGATGAAGCTATTGCTGGTTATGGCAAAAGCATTCAAATATTTCGTCAATGTACTCCTGCCTCATATCAACAATTAGTCCCAGCAGAAAATCGCCCCAATCTGGGAGACGAAGAAATTATTGTCGTTGACAATGGCAGAGGTATTCCTGTAGATAAACATTCAAGCGGAGTTAGTGCTCTTGAAGTAGTATTAACCAAATTACATGCTGGTGGTAAATTTGAAGAAACTGCTTATCAGGCCTCTGGAGGTTTGCATGGGGTAGGGAGCAGTGCTGTTAATGCTTTATCCACTCTCATGCAAGTGGTAGTTAAGCGCGATGGCAAATATCACTATTTAGCACTTTCTCAAGGCAAAATTTTAGACCATGTTAGTCTTATTAGCGAGCAACAATTAGAGCAACTTTTTCCTGTAGCCAGTCAAGAATTAATCAAACATCACCAAACTGGCACACTAGTGAGTTTTGTAGCTGATAAAAGTATTTTCTCCACCACTAAATTTCATAGTAAAACCTTGGTGGAAATTATCAAAGACCGAGCTTATCTGATGGCAAAAATTTATTTTAAGTATCAAGATACAGTCGCCAATCTTAATCTACACTTCTATTTTGAAAATGGCATTCGTTCACTAGTAGAACATCTTAATCGCTCAAAAAAGCCCCTACATGAAGTTTTTTACTTAAACAGAGAATGGCAAGATGAAGAAGCAAAAAAGAAAATTGGGGTTGAGGTGGCTATTCAGTACAATGACACTTACAATGAGCATTTAGAGGCCTATGCCAATGTAATTCATACTCCAGATGGTGGCACCCATGCTACCGGTTTTCGCTCTGCACTGCTGAGAGTAATTAAAGATTACGCTGATAAAAATAAACTCTTAAAAGAAAAAGAAAGTTTTACCAGCGAAGACTTAAGAGAAGGTTTAACCGGGGTAGTTTTTGTCAAAATGCCTGCCAATGACTTGCAATTTGAGTCACAAACCAAATCTAAACTTAACAACGCTGAGGCTCATTCAGCTGTTTATCAGGTTTTCAAAGATGGCTTTAATGATTTTTTAGAAGAAAATCCTAAAATTGGCAAAGTAATTGTGGAAAAAATTCTCCTAGCTGCCAGAGCCAGATTGGCAGCCAGAGCTGCTAAAGACGCTGTGATTCGCAAAGGTGTGCTTGATGGCGGTTCACTACCAGGCAAGCTAGCCGATTGCCAATCACGCAAACCAGAAGAATGCGAAATTTATATTGTTGAGGGCGATAGTGCTGGTGGGAGTGCCAAGCAAGGTAGAGATCGGAAATTTCAAGCTATTTTCCCTTTAAGAGGTAAAATCTTAAATACCGAGCGTGCCCGCCTCAACCGGATTGTCGACACAGAAGAATTAAAAAACCTAATCATCGCCTTAGGGGCTGGTATTGGTGAAACTTTCAAAAAAGAAAAATTACGCTATCATCGCATTATTTTAATGACTGATGCTGATGTAGATGGAGAACATATCACTACCTTAGGATTAACTTTTTTCTACCGCCATTTACCAGAAATTATTCATGGGGGATTTTTATACGTAGCCATGCCACCACTTTTTAAGATCTCTAGTGGTAAGAATGAAAAATATGTTTATACCGAGAAGGAGCGCGATCAAGAAATGCAAAAAATTAAAGCTACCAATCCCAATGCTACCATTAATATTCAACGCTATAAAGGCTTGGGTGAAATGAATGCCGAACAACTTTGGGAAACCACTATGAACCCCAGCAAACGTATGCTCAAGCGCATTACTCTTGACGACGCAGAAGCTACTGACCGCACTTTTTCTGTTTTAATGGGGGAAGAGGTGACTCCACGCAAAAAATTTATTCAAACTCATGCTAAATTAGCAAAATTAGATGTATAGAAAGGGATTATGTCTGAACTTAAAGTTTTAATTGAAATTCCTGAGGGTAGCAGGGTAAAATATGAATTAGACGAAGAAACCAATCAAATTTGGGTAGATAGATTAATGCCTACTGCCATGGGTTATCCCGTCAATTACGGTTTGATTGCTGGCACCAAAGGAGAAGATGGCGATGCCTTAGATGCTTTGATATTTTTGAGTTTACCTGTTGCTCCAGGAGTAATGGTTAAATGTAAACCTATTGGGGTGCTAGAAATGGAAGACGAAGAGGGCGTGGATCACAAAATTGTTTGTGTGCCTAGCAAAACCAAAATTGATCCTATCTGTGGCGCTTGGGAAAGCCTTAATGATATTCCCCAGGCTAAAAAAGCGCAAATTAAGCACTTTTTTGAACACTACAAAGATTTAGAACCAGAAAAATGGGTGAAGCTTAAAGATTGGGGCGACATCACCAAAGCAGAAGAAATTATTGCTGCCAGCAGAAAAAGACTTGAAAAATAACATATGGCAAAACCCACGGTCTCGATAGAAAATCTCAATGATCCCGTACTGTCTTGTGGTGAGGAAGAAACTCCCAGCAGTGAGGGAGAAATTATTGCTTCTGCTTACGGGCAATTACAGCAGCGCAGCATTATTAAAGAAATGGAAACTGCTTACCTTGATTACGCCATGAGCGTAATTGTGGCCCGAGCTTTACCAGACGCTCGAGACGGAATGAAACCAGTACATCGAAGAATTCTATATTCCATGTATAAATCTGGTATTCATGCTACCAGTGCCTATAAAAAGTGTGCTCGCATTGTGGGGGATGTTTTAGGCAAATATCATCCTCATGGCGATTCATCGGTTTACATGGCCTTAGTACGCCTAGCGCAACCCTTTAGCATGCGCTATCCCCTAATTGATGGACAGGGAAATTTTGGCAGTGTTGACGGCGACGCTCCTGCCGCCATGCGTTATACCGAAGCTCGTATGAGCAAAATTAGTGCTGAAATTCTTGAGGATATTGACAAAGAAACCGTGCCGATGATTGACAACTTTGACGGTTCACTCAAAGAACCAGCCGTACTACCAGGGAAAATCCCCAATTTACTCCTGATGGGCTCAGAGGGAATTGCGGTGGGAATGGCCACTAAAATTCCCCCGCACAATCTTACCGAAGTTTGTCAAGCAATTATTGCCATGCTGGCTAAGGGTAGAGTGGAGCATACCCAAACTATTGATGTAGCTGCCATTAATGCTCCCACCGATAAGAGTACTCTTGCAGAAAATGCAAAATTAATTAATGAAGCAATCTCCAGAGATCCTCGGGAAATATGCGGTAATTTTCTCAGTGAAACTAGCTTTGAGGAAATCATGACTCATATTAAAGGACCAGATTTTCCCACTGCCGGAATTATTTTTGATAAAAAAGCTATTGATGAAACCTATCAAACTGGCAAAGGTAGAGTAATCATGCGTGCCCGAGCAGAAATTGTTGACGATGGTAAAGGTAAATTTCAAATTATTGCCACCGAATTACCATATCAAGTCAACAAAGCTAAATTACTGGAAAAAGTGGGAGAGCTGGTGAAGGCGAAAAAATTAGTGGGTATTAAAGATATCAATGATCACTCCGACAGAAAAGGCATGACCATTACCATTGATCTTAAAAAAGATGCCCAACCCAAAATTGTACTTAATAAGCTATTTAAACTCACTGAATTTCAAACTAGTTTCCCCATTAATATGGTAGCCTTAAATTCGGAGGGTGTACCGCAATTAATGAATATTAAACAAATTTTGCGTGAATATATTATTCATCGCCAAATGGTAGTAGTTCGCCGAGCTCAGTTTAATTTAGTTAAAGCTAAAGATAGAGCTCATATTTTAGAAGGCTTGTTAATTGCTTTAAGCAATTTAGACGCTGTCATCAAATTAATTCGTGAATCTAAAGATATTCCCTTGGCTAAAGCAGGTTTGCAAGAAAAATTTGGACTTTCAGAAATCCAGGCCACCGCTATTGTGGAATTGCGCTTGGGGAGACTAGCAGCTTTAGAAAGATTAAAAATTGAGCAAGAATATGAACAAATCCAGCGCACTATTAATGATTTGCTAAAATTAATTGGTACACCAACTAAAGTATTAGATACTATTCGTGAAGAAACTGAGCAATTAATGGCTGATTATGGAGATAAAAGACTAACTACTCTAATCAAGTCCAAAGTGGGTGAGTTTAATGAAGAAGATTTAATTCCCGAGCAAACTACAGTAATTACTCTGACTAAAACTGGCTACATCAAGAGACTACCTCCGGATAATTTCCGCACTCAAAGCAGGGGAGGCAAAGGTGCTGCCGGAGTGAAAATGAAAGAGGAGGACGTAGTTAAATGCATTCTCTCAGTCAATACCCACGATAATTTACTACTATTCACCAATTTAGGCAGAGTTTTTAAAATTAAAGCCTACCAAATTCCCGAAAGCTCTAAAAACGCCAAAGGTAGCGCTGTGGTGAACATTATCAATCTGAAAGCCAATGAAAAAGTCGAGTCAATTTTAACCTTTGACCTCAATAAAAATGCTGATAATTACATTGCTTTAATTACCAGAAATGGCTTAGTGAAAAAAACAGCAGTGAAACTATTTGAAAATATCCGCTCTGGTGGTATTATTGCTATTTCTCTACATCAAAGTGATCGATTAGTTTGGGGACAAATTACCACCGGTAAAGATGATTTATTATTAGTCACTCACAAGGGCAAATGCATTCGCTTTAATGAATCCCAAGTAAAACCAACTTCTAGAGATACTAGCGGAGTTAAAGGGATTATGCTTAAAGACGATCACGTAGTTGATGTAGAAGTTATTTGTCAGCGTGATATTAACAAACAACAATACCTGTTTACTCTCACACAAAACGGCATGGGAAAAATGACTGACATTAAACAGTATCCCACCCAATCTCGCGCTGGTATGGGTCTTAAAGTAGCAATTATTAATGAAAAAACTGGACCCATTGTAAAAGCATTCTTAGTAAATCAAACTCATGAAGAAGTTATCATTAGTAGTCGCGATGGTCAAACATTAAAAACACCTCTTAAGAGTTTGCCCACTCCAGCTAGAGTTTCACAAGGAGTAATTTTAATTAGATTAGCTCCAGGAGATAGTGTGGCTACTGCTACCCTAATTGGAGCGAATCCACAACAAAAAAACTCCTGCTAACTAAACCTATATTTCTCATTGGGTTTGCGTTCTGTGACAGAAAATAAATTTACTTCTCCAAGCTGAACTCTCTCGAGTTAAACATCCGTTATTCATATTACTCCTATTTTTAGATTGATAAACCAATATAAAATTAATTTACCTCAAGTTAGCAGAGTGTAGCAATGACTGCTAATTAAATTCACTTCTTGTTTATCAACTGATATATTAAGACAGATATAATTAATTATTTTTATAAAAAGATAGACTAATAATTTTTTATTATAATTACTGTTGCTAGCTTAAGATTGCTTTTGACTTAATAAATATCACCAACTACAAAATGTGTGGCAACGTGTTATAATGAGAAAAATTAACAATAAACAAGTTTTGCATGGGCCGTTAGCACAGTTGGTAGCGCGTTTCTATGGCATAGAAAAGGTCAGGGGTTCGAATCCCCTACGGTCCACCACTTAAATTCCCAAAATAAAAAGTAATTTTTTATTTGTCTCCCACTTTAACAACCGATAAAAAAATTTTTAATGTTATCATTTAACGCTTTGTCTTTTTTTAGCAAAAGAATACTTGTCTGCTAAAGTAAGCGTAGAGTAGGGGAGTTGCAAAACTTTTGCTGAAATAAATTTACCACCAATGACAAAAGCAAACTTTGCCAATTTTTCTCTACCATACCAATGCCCCCACAGTGATATTATTTTGATTGCTTTAGTATTATCATTTATTAGTTAAGATTGCTAAATATCTATTTGCCATAGTTAACCCAATAAATATTATGGTGAGTTATCGCTCATTTTTTGTTATACTTTGAGATATCAGTAACTAGTAACAGCTGCTAAAATATAGTTAATTAGCTCTTAACTGAGAGAATGAAATTTATCGTGAACACTTTTTAATTGGGGTTTGGTCACATGAGTGTAAATTTGGGTAGTGACAATACTTTTGTGTCCCAGCATTTCCTGTACATCACGTAAATTAGCACCATTACTGAGCAAATTAGTGGCAAAAGAATGACGAATACCGTGAGGGGAGAGGTGAGTAGGCAAACGGCACTTTTTAGCATATTTTTCTACAATGCGCTGGATACTGCGCACCCCAAGACGCATTGTTTCTCCCTCATCATAGGGATTTTTTTCTTTTTTACCACCAAAATGAATAAAAAGGGGAGACCATTCATCTTTTCTCGTCTCCAACCACCGCTGTAACCAAAAGCGACATCGAGGAGAAATAAAAACCACTCGATGACGTCTACCCTTACCAATTACCCCTAATTCTCCCCCATCCAGATTAAGTTGTTCTCGATTAAGACTAGCTAACTCGCTTACCCTCAAGCCTGTAGAAAACAGCAGTTCCATAATGGCGCGGTCACGCACGCCCAGAGGAGAGGTAACATCTGGACTTGCCAGTAAAACACTAATGTGCTTAGCGTCGGTAAATTGCATTGCTACCGCATCAGCCTTGGGCAAGTCAATCTTATCTGGAGATAAAACTTGAAACTCATTTTTAGTTAAATATTTAAGTAAACTGCGTAAGGCAATTAAATAATAGCCCTGAGTTTTTTTAGCTAAACTCTCACCTTTTTCATTAGTTTTTCTCGCCAAGTGTAAACGGTAACTGCGCAATTGTTCCAACTGAAATTGCCCAATATGCTCTAAATGCTGCCTAGCTGCCCACTGAGTAAATATTTGTAAATAATGACGATAATCTCTAATAGTTAAACGGCTTAAATTGCGCTCAATCTCTAAATGAGTTAAAAACAAATCCACCACTGCATTAATCTTAGTATTCATGGTACTAATTTTATCATAGCCAGCTACTAAACAAACAATTAGCGGCTTTTACCAGGCTAAAATTCAATTAAATGGTTCAAAAACGGCTTTTTTATTTGCAGATGGATAATTATTATCAAATAAGATTTCTCTTAGTAACTTCAATTACCCAACATTGCCATATTTAAATGTTGAATCTGCTTTGCTCGTCACTTAACTAACAAAACAATACTGGGACAAAATTGCCACGCTCACATTTACCACTCTCACGCCAACATCATTAAAGTGATAGTAGCCAACTTGGTGTCTGTCAGATAAATATAACAAAAGATAACAAAAACTCTCTCTTGAGGAAAAATGGGGGAGAATAAAAGGGGTTAATCATATTAATTTAGCCTGGTGTAGCCTGGAGAAAAAAATTACTTAATTGGCTGCAAACATGTTTTAGTCAGCCTCCTCGAGAAGAGAGCTGGTCAAAAGACAAATAAAACCATTAACCACAATTGACCAACAAATGAATTTAATGCGCTGAAAAACCTTAAAAATTAAATTTTCCAGGCATAGAGTCGTAAAAGGTATATTGTGCGACATACGTAGTTCTCTGTTTTCTTGGCTAAAAAAAGCTTTTTTTGATGGTATCATCTGATTGCTGCTATGCAAACCTGAAGGAGCAGAAGGGTCAATCACACTTCATTACGCTAATAACAATAAACACTACCTTAAAATCATCAAGCACAAGTATTTCTTAATTTAAATTACTGCACTGTTATTGAGAATAGCTTCAGACTGAGGTTAATTAAACAAAGTCACTACTTAAAAATACACAAATCAGGCTCATATTTGTCAAATAAGTTAATTTTTCTCATTATCTCCAGGCTTAAAAGACCCTATAATTAATGAATTTAGAGTTAAAATTGTTCGGGTTTTTTCTGATCTTATTTACCCCACTCCCTGGTAATACCAATAATAAAGACCCTATAATATAGTTTTCCACATAAGTAAACCTATCAAACTATATCAACTAAAGTATACTCTTCTTCATCTGGGAGAGAAGAAAAGCTCATCAAAAGAAAATTGCAGCCTCACAAATAGCCATTGCCTCAACAAGCTATTTGAGTAAATAAAAATCGCTAATTTACTCGAGTAAATTATTTGTTTGTTATCCTCAATTGAGAATTTTTTTCTGTATCAAAATATATCATAATCTTATATAATAATATATCAAACTATATCAATCATAAAATATTATAGGCTTCTTCTGCCTGGTAGATAATATACCATCACTTTAAGTAAATTTACTCCTCTGCCCCACTTTCATTGACACCATTTTTTTTATAATAATCAATTAAATTATTATTCACTCAATAAATTTAAGAATAAGTTATCTCGTGATAAGCTAAATACTCTTCATATATTTAACTTAAAATTTGCAATAAAGACTTAATTTCAGTATCGCCCTCCCCTAATTTAGTCATCTTTAAGATAAACTTGCTTATTCCTTGGCTCTAAAACTCAGACTAAACATCGGCAAATGTTTTACCAAAAAATGTAGTTAACCAAGTGAAATAATAAATGGGTCATCACTAAATAGAGCCTAAGGGGTACAAATAGGTTCATCAAGGAGATCCTCTCTTAAGCAGCTTAATCTTTAATTCATGGTTTAATCTTTAATTATGGTAGAATTAAAGAGATAAGAGTGATGATGTTTCCCGATAAACAGTTACCGCTACTCTACTCTCAAGAAATCTTTGCTTACCATTATTGTTTGCGGGAAATAACAATTTAGTCATAGGAGTAAATCTTGAAGAGTAAATAATCATTATATATAATATATAATGATATAAATAAGTGCTTGTTTCTACTCTTTTTACCTCAAAAGCGATATAAAGATATTTATATCTATACAACAATGTTTTTTTCATACAAGTCAAATTAGCAATAATTTAATTTAGTTGCTAATAAAAGTATTTTTTTGCCTGGAAAAATCGTCTCAACGTCTCCCTACCCCAATTAATTAACTCTATACAAATTATAGGTCATAAATTATTTCCTAAAATTTTTGTTTATATCACAGTAACTATCGCAAAAGATTATTTTTTATATCAATAACATACATAATATATTATTATAATATGGCAATATTAACGCATTCCAGATTAAATCACTAATTTACTGCATAATTATCTTCAAAAGATGATTTTATTGCACTTTTTAAGTGAATAAATATTAATTTATAGTTATTTAAGCATATTTACATTATTTATCTGGAATTAGACAATTATGAAAATCAAACTCAATTTTTACTTATTTTAAGCCTATAGGTTGTGAAAAAACTTTATAAACAAATAAATATTATTTACCTTTATGAGGTAAACTGCGATTATTATGAAAATTTTGTGATTAATAATTTTTGCCCATTTTAACTTATACTGACATACCCTAGAATATTTTTTACTAATTATTTGTCTCTATTACTTAATTAACGCAAAATTTACAAGATAATCTACAAAAGTATTAACGCAATTATTATCGCAACAGCGGTTACCTAGATATTTATTTACCGTATTAAATGAAATAAATTAATGGTTAATTTATTATTGCAAATAATCCAATAATTGGCTAAATTGCTATTTGATACTTGATTTTAATTCAGTATTTATCATTATCTCCTTAATTAACTAGCCGATTGCCTACTTATTGCATATAATACAAAGTATATGAGACGCAGAGAAAAATTTGTCATGATGGCAATTCTTTTAGGGGTAGTTTTGTGGCTGATTCAATTTGCCCCTCTTGCCTGGCGCAGTTTGGCAATTTTTGCTTTTGGAGTCTTAACTTATTTTGCCTCGACATTAGCACTTAAGGCTCATTTTGATAAAAAGATTTGGCTTACTTACCTGACCCTACCCACCTTTTACTCGCTGACTATTGGTTTCTTTTACTTTCTGCTGCCTACTAACTTTTTAAGTTTAATTGCAGTTTTAGGTTTTTTTTCCTTGGGGATTTATGTCTTATTTTTAACTGGTAATATTCTATCTCCCAGAGAAAGAAAAATTCAATTACATTTGGTGGCCCAAAATACCACCCTCTTTTTTACTACCATGATTGCTCTTTTGAGCACACAGACAATTTTTTCTTTTAATTTACCCTTTTATTTAGGACCGCTACTAATTCTTTGGAGTCATTTTTTTCTTTTTTACAATATTATTTGGTCGATTGACCCCAATGCTCCATTAAGTTTTGCCAACGCTCAATTAGCTTTTTTTAGTAGCTTGCTGGTAAGTGAAGTTGTCTTGGCTTTATCTTTTTTACCCATTGCCCCATGGCATCTGGCTTTACTGAGTATGGCAGTTTTTTACCTTTTAGCTTGTATTCTCAACACCTATTTAAGTGCTAAATTTTTTCGCCGCGCTATGGCTGAATATTTGCTTTTAGCCGTGTTTATTCTCTTAATGTTCGTCTGTTTTTTTCCAGGTAAATAATTTATTAACTAATAGCCAAAAAAACTCCTTCTATTCCATCTATTTCAAATAGTTTATTTTTTAACTCACTCAATTTTTCCCGTAATTGTTCATCTACCTCCATCGGCATTAAGCAAGTAAATTCTTGGGTGTTTTTGTCAAACTCAAAGAGATATTTGGCAGATCCTGGGCCGCCCATACTCCCACCAAAACGACTCAGTAAAGCCTTAATTTCTCCACTCATTCTATTGGTATTATCTGTAATTGTAGTCAACATCATCGCTACTCCCCCTGGACCAAAGGCTTCATAAACAATCTCCTGCATTTTGCCATTAGCATAATTACCACAACCAATATCAATGGCTCGCTGAATTTTATCTTTAGGCATATTAGCTGCTTTAGCCTTTTCTATCCATAAACGTAAATTAGGATTACCGTCTGGGTCACCACCATTTTTAGCGGCAATTCGAATATTTTTAACCAAACTGGTAAAAATTTGTGACCGCTTAGCGTCTTGAGCCCCTTTTTTGTTTTTAATATTATTCCATTTACTGTGTCCTGACATATAATTCTCCTTTCTCCGTATTATATAACTTGATTTCAATCTTTCGTGGAAAAATGATTTTTTATTGTTATAATACCGTTTTATGTCCATACTCAGACAATTAGAGAGTCAAGCTATTAGTGCTGCTAAAAATGGCAACTGGGATTTAGCGATTGAGAGTAATAATCAAATTCTTGCCAATTACCCTCGTGATATTAATGCCTTAAACCGCCTGGGATTTGCCTATTTGCAAAAACAAAAAATTAGAATTGCCAGCAAAACTTTCCAACAAGTGCTAGCCATTGAAAAACACAATCCCATTGCGGTGAAACAGCTAGCTAATATTAAAGCCAAAAACATTATTACCCCAGAATTTAATTCTCAAAATTTTGTGGAAGAACCAAGCAAATCTAAGATTATTTCTTTACATCGCTTAGCAGGCAAACAGGCTTTGGAAAAACTGAGAGTGGGTCAGGAACTTGCTCTCAAGCCAAAAAGTCGTTTTATTTCTGTAGAAACAATGGATAAAAAATATTTGGGCTCACTACCAGAAGATATTTCTTTACATTTGAGCAAATTAATTGCCAAAGGCAATCGTTATACCACTCTACTCCACTCTTGCAGTAATAATCATTGCAGCGTGTTTATTAAAGAAAGTTATCAATCTAGCGCTAACAAAAACTCCCATTCATTTGTCAGTAATTACCGCCCAGAAAAAGAAGAAGTTGTGGGTGATGATTTGCTCCTGCTCGCCGATGAAATTCCTTTTAGTACTGGTGATGAAGAAAGCGAAAATAGCGACACTCCCCCAGATTATCATCCCAAAGAAAATTAATCTGCCATAGTTTGACCTAAAACAATCACTGCTTTAGCACGGTTTTTACTCGCTTCTTGACCACCATCGGGAGATAAAATCATCTCCTGAGGTAAAATGGCCGTAATGGTTTCTACTGCCTGAACACACTCGGCGTTTTGTTCGTCATAAAAAATTTGACTACTTACCGTAGCTTGAGTAGCACTATCTAAATGGCGCACTTCTAAGCCATTTTTCTCCAAAATTTGACTCACTTTACTGGCTAACCCTTGACTTGAGGCAGCATTAACCAATACCAAAGGACAAGCAGATAGAAATGGCTTTGAAGCCGCTCTTCTACCCCAATCGGCAACTTGTGATAATTGCGCCGCAGCAGCAAAATTGTAATAGCTATAAGAGCGCAGAGCAAAAAAAGTTTGCCAAAATAATTTATCCAATGGTTGCAAGTCCTTAACAGCGGCAGTAACATACTGATTAAAAATTTGCTTAAGATGATGCTTACTCAAAATTGGAGGTAATTGATGAAAATAATAAATCTTATCGATTACATGCCCAAAAGCTAAGTTATAAGTTTTTCTAATTTGTTCTGTATCACTTCCCTGAGCAGTTAAAAACTGACTCACTGTAGCTAAAGGATAAGTGCCATATTGCCCTGCTACAGGTAAAAGCATTTGCGGATCTAATTGCAAAACCAGTATCTGCTTTGCCTGAGGAGAAATATTAACTAAATACGCCTGATTAACTCTACCCCCACTCTCACCCTCAACCAACATTAAAGTTTGTTCGGTGGTTAATTCAAAAATCAGCGGTAAAAAAGAATTCAAACATAAAATTATTGACCCCCCAGCTAAAATAATCACTAAAAACATACCCCATAAAAATTTCAACAATGGCTTCCACCAAGAAAAAGTCAATAGCCTAAGTGGCTTAAATTTAATTACCAGTGGAGAATTTTTAGCTTTATCGCGCTGATGACTACTTCTCACCAAGCGAGGACGAGATGGGTTTTTTCTAGTTACCAAGCGGGGTTTTTTCAGCGTAATTTTTCTACGCTGGCGAGCTGGGAAACTTTTTTTTTGTAAACGTTCATGATCACGGCGGTTTTTTTTATCCGAATAGCGATACATACCTTAAGTATAGCCGATATTTTAGTGCCACTCAAGAAGCAGAGAGTAAACCACCGCTTAAAACTAGCTACATGTGACCTAAACTCACCATCAGGTGCTATAATTCCCCATGCTTAAAAGCAGTCATTTTGATTATTATTTGCCTAAAGAACTAATTGCCAATGAACCCAGCAAAAACCGCCCTGGTGCCCGACTTTTAGTGTTTTGTCGCCAAACTGGCAGTATTAGCCATCATTTTTTTTGGCAATTACCAGCTATCTTAAAAAAAACTGGGAAAAAATATCTCATCATTTACAATGATAGTCGAGTTATCCCTGCCAGACTCTACGGTCAGAAGCAAAGTGGTGGTAAGGTAGAAATACTGTTATCAAAACTCCACTGTCAACAGCAGCATTCACAAACCTGGGAATGTTTAACTAAACCAGCACTAAAAGCTAGTAGTACCATTATTTTCCCCCCACAAAACTTAACTGCTCAAGTACTCACTCCCAATAGCGGTTACACCTGCCTCATTAATTTTCCCTTAAACAAAACTGCTTTTGCTAAATTTCTCACCCATTCAGGACACACCCCTATTCCCCCCTACATTAAAACTACTTTAAGTGAGCACAAATTGCGTCAAGTTTATCAAACGGTTTATGCTAAAAATCAAGGTTCAGTCGCCGCTCCCACTGCGGGCTTGCACTTTAATGACTCATTAATCAAACAACTTAAAAGTGATGGACACACTCTGCTGCCAGTCACCCTTCATGTAGGTTTGGGCACTTTTTTAGCAGTCACCTCCCCCACTCTGGCGGAACATCACATGCACAGTGAATACTTTAGTGTCAGTGCTCAAACTCTCACTGCTCTCAATAAAGCCAAAACTCAACAACAGCCAATTTTAGCTATTGGCACCACCAGTACTAGAGTTCTGGAATCTTTAAGCACCACAGAGATTGCCAAACAAAAACCCTTAAGCAGAGAAACTGCAATTTTTCTTTATCCAGAGGCAAAATTTTATCACACTAATTGTTTGATTACCAATTTTCATCTGCCCAAATCCACACTGTTAATGTTGGTGGCCGCATTTACCAGCAATCCCAATTGTCAAGAAAAATTCACCACTTGGAACAATAGCCAACTTGCCCAAGCTTATCAAGCAGCCATCAAAAAAAAGTATCGCTTTTTTTCCTTTGGCGATGCGATGTTAATTCTCTAATCACCCACCTGTAAACGCACAAATTTACCCAACTGCATTTTTTCCCCAATTTTGCCTGAGAGTTCTTTAATCGCAATAGCCACAGTAGTGCCTGGACGCTTTACCAATTCTTCTGCTAATAAATCCTCAGCGCTCGCTGGTGCCATCGCTGCTACCTGCATGGCAATTTCACCCACCAATTGGCGAAATTCCTCACCACGAGCCACAAAATCGGTTTCACACTGCAGTTCTACTAAAGCTGCTAGCTTGCCATTGCTGTGTACATAACTGCCCACATAACCCTCACTAGTTTGTCGGTCGGCTTTTTTTTCAGCATTAGCCAAACCTTTTTGTTTAATCCAAGCTAAAGCTTTATCCCAATCGCCACCACTCTCTTGTAGAGCCTTTTGACAATCCATTACCCCAGCTCCTGTTTCTTGGCGCAATTTTTTAATTTCTGCAGCTTTAATGGGCATAAACACCTTATCTATTTATTTACTAGCACTTTGACTAACTTTTTTCGTTACTTTCTTTTTTACCACCGACTCCTCCTTAACTGATACTTTATCATCGGCTGGTTTTTCCACCTTAGCAGTTACCTTTTTATCATCAGCAGTCACTGATAAAACCTCAGTTACAATTAAGCGCACACTCGATAAAGCATCATCGTTAGCAGGAATAGGCAAGCTAATCCCGGTAGGATCGGTATTAGAGTCAATTAAACCAATGATTTCTACCTTTTCTTTAATTGCCTCAGCAACCGCGTTGCGCTCTTTACAACCATCAATCACCAATAAAGCGTCAGGTTTGTTTTTTAATTCCTTTAATCCACCAAAAAGACGCTTTAATCTGTTAAGTTGTTTTTCTAACAGCAGCCGCTCATATTTGGTGTAATCTTGGTATTTATCTCCAGACAAACCGGTTTCAATTTCATTCATTTTTTTAATTGATTTGTGCACTTGATCCCAATTAGTAATTAAACCTCCCGGCCAACGATTAACTACATACATCACCCCAGCCTGGATAGCTAAATTCATCACAATTTCACTCACTTGCTTTTTGGTAGCTACTACCACCACACTTTTACCCTCAGATTTTAACTGTTGAATCCGTTTTTTTGCAGCCTCTAACTGAGAGAGAGTTTTCTCTAAATCAAAAAGGTGAATACCGTCTTGTTCGCCATAAATCCACTGTTTCATCCGTGGGTGCCATTTTTCGGCTTTATGCCCCAAATGCGCTCCGGCATCAAAAAGTTCTTGTAAAGTGGTTGACATAACTGCGTCCTTTTCTTCCTGCTTTATCAGGTAGCGGCTCGCACTAGCTTCAGGACATCAAAAAGCGCGAACACGCTCAATACTATTATCTTCGCCTATTATAACACAGTTAGAGAGGAACTCTAAATCAGCCTCCCAAATAGCAATAGGTCGCTGCCAGGCGTCAATAATAAACAGCAAAGGATAAGAGGCTAAATAATCAGCTAAACTCGGCATCGTTAGTTCAGCTTTACCCTGTTTAATATACTCAATCTCTCTAGGAGTTAAATTTTGAATAGAAAGTAAGCGCTCTTGATTAACTTTTTTATATGTTTCTTGATCAAAACGAGGTGAGGCAATTTTTAAGTTGTAGATCATTTGGTTGAGAGGATGATTAACGTCTTTTAGCCGATAAATCGGCGCTTGAGGAATTGCCACCCGACCAATTTCTTCCAAATCACTCACTTTAATATTATTCATCACCTTGCCATCAATCAAGCGAGAACAAATTGAAGAAAAAGCACCAATATAAAAAGAGTATTGTGGAGTCTTTTCTCCGTGATATTGAAATTGCTTATTGGTAAACACAAATCCCGGCAAACTATAATCTACTGTGGGTAAGTTAGGTTTGCCCACAGGTAAATCAGCCTGCTCACCTGCTAAAAGCTTGGTTTTGTAGGCAGCAAAATCTTCGGTAGCGACATACTTCATCAATTCTTGCTGATAAAAACCTAAATTGCGCAAATCATTATTCAAGCTGGTACGCTGATAATTTTCGTATTGATCCTTAAACACTAATTCATAAATCATATTAATGCCCGTACTATCTTGCACTACCACTTTTGAGCCACCTTGAATATATTTATCTGCTAAAGCATAATCGGCCGGTAAAAGATTACTAGCAATCTGAGTTTGTTTTTCTTCATTGGTATAAGGGTGAGCATAAAAACTTAAATCTTTGTATAAAATCGCTTGCAAAGAAGGTAACTTAATGTATTCACTGGGAGAAAGTGATAAAGCTAGTTCGGGGCGCCCATAATAAGCACAATCAAAATAAGTGCCTTGATGAACATTGCAATCATAAGGACCAAGGCCGGTTAAAACTTCGCGCTTATAAAGCCACATAGTTTCATTCAAGCTGATAGTATTGGGAAAATCATCTAGCATTTCGTCTTGAAAACGCACTTCATTGGCAAAATATTGTCCCAAATAATAATCTTGCATATTTTGTACCCAAGAGCGTACATTCGGCTTGCCACCAATTAACACCACTTCCCCACTACTTAGCTGATAAAACTCATAGAGTCGGAATACTTGGTCGAGTTTTCTTTGTACCGCAGCATAATAGCGCTTCGCTCCCGCATACCCGCCACTAATTACTTCTCCAGCAGAGTAATATTGAATTTTGCTAAAAAAATTTGGTCGTAGCCAACCTAAATCTTGGTCAATCGCCATGGCTCGGCCACTAAAAATAGTACTTACCACACTGGGAGTAGGCTCAGGTATTAAAGTGGGTAAGGCATCCTCCACGGCAGGAGCGCAATTGGTTAGCAGACAATAAAAAGAACTAACTGTAGTCCAATTTAATGCTAAAATCAAGGCGACTACTCCCAAAGCCAGCACCCACCAAGCTTTTTCTCCAAAAGACACCCACATGGCATGTTTTTTTTGCTCTTCGGGTGTAGGTTTATAACCAAAAGTTGCCCGCACCGATAAATCAGCCGGGTTCTCCACTTTGTTGATAAAATCTTTAACCTTGGTTTCCACCTGACGCACAGTTTGCTGCACTACCCCACCAGCTGACTGATTTGGCTGTAAATCTTTCTCCGCCGCTGGGGGTGGTGACATAGGGTTTTCAGGGGAGTTGTTAGCGACTTGATTAGTCGAGGAAAATGGCAAATCTGATTGATTGTCAGGCATAAAATTATTATAGCACAATAAGGTATAATTAAGTCATGACGAAACAAAAAGTCATTTGGGGAGGGCTAATGCTACTAGTAATTGCTAGCCTGGGTGCCATTTTGGGTTTTTTTTGGGGCAAACAAAAAAATTTAGCTCATTTTTATTTTGGCACCACTGGCGGCGTAGTTAATGTTTATTTGAATGGTCAAAAAATAGGTACTTCTTTAATTAAAGATTATCAATTAACCAGCGGGATTTATGAACTCGGTCTGGAGACTGATTATTATCACTACCGCACCCCAATTCAATTCTCCCCCGGAACAGCTACAATTGTTGACTGGCATAGCTCCAATAGCATTAACAAAAGCAGTGGCATCATTTACGAACTTTACTACAGTGAACAAGCTTTAGCTACTTTGCAAATTGTCTCTTACCCCGAAAGAGCCATCGTCAACCTTAAAGATAATTCCCAATCCTACTTTACTCCCATTCAACTCGATCATCTCACCACTGGAGAAAAAGAGCTCACTTTATCACTACCTGGATACCAAACTCTCACTATTCCATTCACCCTCACTCCTCATTACTTACTGAAAATCACTGCCAAACTTGCCAGTGATAGCTCCTGATTGCTGTGCTAATTGATAAGCATTTTCCAGCAAACTTACCACTGTGAGTGGTCCAATTCCTCCAGGAACAGGAGTGATAAAAGCAGCCTTTTTAGCACAACTGGTAAAATGTAGGTCTCCCCTTGGCTCACCTACATCAACAAGCACCACCCCCGGAGATAACATTTCCCCCTTAATTAAATTAGCTATCCCGGTAGCACTAATTATGTGAGAAAATGATGACAGCTGACTGGCTAACTCTGGCCAATCATTTTTATCTGTTAGAGTTACCAACAAACCTTGCTGTCGCCAAAAAGCAGCCAAAGGTAAATTAAGCAAATCAGACTTGCCTAACAAAAGCACCTTGTCTTTTCTGTTTGGATAAAAACCACTCAGGCGCAAACAAGTTAATACCGCTTTCATGGTGGCGGGGAAAATGGTTGCTTGCCCAGTGGCAATTTTAGCCATAGTTGCTGGGGTTAAACCATCTACATCCTTTTGTGGTGGAATAGCTTGGCGCAGTTGCTGCCAAAAAGTTTGATAAGCTGTCTCGTCTCCAGCGGTTAGCTTAGTATAAATTTTTTGACTTGGCTTTTGCACCATAATTCCCCCCACTTGATTGTCGGCAGAGAAAGCTTTTATTTGCGGGATGAGGGTTTGCTGGATTGATTGATTAAATTGCCAATTAATCACTCTCATTTTAATGCCTACTTTAAGAGCAGCGGCTTGTTTTTTTTGAGTATAAAGTACACTAGCTGGATCTTGAGGAAAACAAAAAGTTACTATTTGCGGTGCTTGTGGCAAACGTGCTACCAAAGAGTGCAAATGCAGCGCCATTTTTTCCGCCCACACCTTACCGGCAAAAATTACTGGAGACTTAGTCATCTCGCCTACCTTCCAGTAAAATTAATTCTTGGCGATGATAACTATGCAGGAGTTGATTGGCACGATTTTTCATTACTAAAGTAAAACCCTGCTTAGTTAAGTAAGCCATAATTTGCTCTAATTTTACCCCACTTCCACAAACATCATGCCACTCAAAAATTAAATTCTTCACCTTAAAAAGCTCTTTTTTTAAGCTCAACAACACTTCTGCCTCTGCACCTTCAATGTCTAGTTTCAATAAATCAACCCGAGGCAAAGACCTTAAATAATCATTCAAGCGCACTACTTGCACGCTAATTTCTCGCTGTTTTTTTTGCTCCCCATTCCATGCCCCCTGATAAAAAGAACCCACACTCTGCCACTGCCAAGAAGTATCATCAATCCAAAAAGATTTCTGGCCAGCTGTTTTACCCAAAGCAGCTTCATGTAAAGTCACCGATGATAAATTATTTTCCATCATATTCAGACGATATAATTTTGCCAATTGGGGATTGGGTTCAAAGGCAATAATTGCTGCTCTAGGATAAAGCCACTTAAAATACAAACTGGCTAAACCAAGATGTGCTCCAGCATCAATAATAATGGGTTGGCTTTGTTGAGTGGCAAAGTAGTAAATTTGTGCACCAAAAATTTCTTTTTTTAAATCAGCAAACTCTTCTTCTTGCATGTAAGCAACAGTAAAGTTTTTCACCAGTGCTGTGGACATAAGCCACATTGTATCAAATTATTAGGTTTAATTTTCCCAAAGGATCCTAACTAACTTAATACTCAATACCATGCTCATGATAATATAATATCTTTTCTTCCCAAGTAGATTGTTTCCAGCGATATTCCCAAATTTCATCAAGAAATTGCTGCCAATAAGGTCTTTTGCACGCCCTTTGTCTGCTCAGACACTCCAAATTAGAGCTTTCACAAGCAAGAGCCCCCACAAAACAATTTTGTGTAGCACGAATATATTTTCCTATCGCTTGTATACAAGCTAAGTGTTCTATGGCCAATGTTATGTTCAGTGAACACATACTTTCTGGTGTTAGCATACGCTGGTAGGTACTTGTTAGTTTACCTGCCTCATCAATATTAATAGTTTCCTGCACTAAGACACCAGAACCAGCAAAATCGGGCACGATGAACGGAGCTAGCTGATCTTTACTGCAAGTAGTTCTATTTTCTATACAGGCAGCAAGAGGTTGAAATTGTGGCAATAATGGAGTAATTTCGCTAATTAAAGATGGTTCTAAATAGTGGACATAAACTAAATTATCACTCGTAGTATCTAGCTGAACATTATAACCAACTAGCCGCGTATCTATGAGTTTTCCAGAACTATCAATTACCACCTGTTCGTGACCAGTTTTCATTGAAAAATTTTTACCTGCCAGTACTGGATTAAGTTTTCCAGTTGAGAAAAAGAATACCAGATACTGATTGTTTAATTTATGGGTTTGTATTAATGGGTAATGCCGACCGCAAAAATTCTTTCGTGCCACTACTTGTTGGTCAAAGACAAACTCTAGCTGACCAAATTTATCCACCTCATCTCCACAATCTGCTAGTGGTAGCGTATCTTTTAAGTTAACATAAAACTCATGTCTTTTACCTCCTAAATAAATTACTTGAGGTGTAGAAATGAGTCTAATGTAAACTTGCTTTGTCAATTCCGATTTCTGATGGCTAATTTCTACTTGCAGTTGTTCAGTACTAGTTTCTGCCATTTGTTCTGCTAAAACTTCAATTTGCTCTGCCACTAAAGAAGTTAATCTTTTTTTTGTGTAAATAAATACCAAACATAACACTAGCAGACCACTTAGCACAAATCCAGTAGCTAATAATAATTGATAGTGTTTGTGAGTTTTGTTTTGCATTAAAGTCTTACTGATTCGCCACTACGCTTGGAGCTCTAACATTAAATGCAACCATTATTTCCCCTTTCTTAAGTTTTTTCTCATTGAGAATAATTTTCGGACTTAGGACAGTTGTCAATTATTCTGCCACTCTCATCAAAAAATATGCTATAGCCATAATTATTACCATAATGCCAATCAATCCTAAAGCAATCATCATATGACCACAAATAATAAGGAACAAAGCGATAATGTGCAGCACGAAAGATTTCTTTACCGTCTAAAAAAACCACCCATTCTCTGTTCATTTTATCTGCAAGTAATTTACTAGTTAAATATAGATCATGTGTATAATCATCCATAGAAAGGTTACGCACTTTATAGGTAAAATGGTTGTAAGTAGAACAAGATGAACTAATATCTTCATAATACGGTGGCTGCGAGTAGTCCAACATATCCCATTCTACTACACCAGTTTTGTCGTTTGTTGTGCATAAAAATCGTCGATTATACTCTGTATAAATAATATTTTTTTCATTTACTTGTTGAGGTTTAACTAGACTAACCAGTTTATGTGGATAAAAATAAAGAACATATGTTAACCATATACTCAAACCAATACTACTAACAAAAAATGTCACTGCTAAAGCTGGTAAAAACTTCCCAAATTTCCTACAGTGCTTACCAAATAGATTTTTATCTCTTTTAGTCAATTGCTGTTTGACAGCTACCCTACCCATCCTTCCTAAGGATAACATAAAAACAATTCCCAAACAACCTTAAGGACGCTTCACCGTTTGGTTAACAACTAAACAGGAGAAGAATTTACTTGTCATAGCCTTTACTTGTATGTCCAGACTACAAAATGCATTTTTTGCCAAATTATTGAGTCTCAATAATTAGTTCACATTGGTAAAATCACGCCACTGCCAAGCTTTATTTAAAAATTCTTCATTTAAATGAGACAAGCATAAAGATCGCTGCTGTAAACAGATTTCGTCAGTACTTTTACATGCTAAATTACCTTGATAACATTGTTGTTTATCCATAATATATTTTTCCAATGCCTGTACACAGTTGGGGTTTTGCAAAGAACAAAAAGTTTCTGGCGCTAAAACTCGCTGATAGACACTAAATAATTGCCCATTACTATTAATTCTTAGGCGCTCAATCACTTGAATATACCCCCTCAAACCATCTCGAACACCCTCTGCAAGTATTATTTGCTCTCTAGTACATTGGTTAACATCAGCAAAACAAGCAGCTAAATCTTTCATTTTGGTTAATACTTCTGGATAGAGTTCTGGAACAAAACTGTGATGATGATAAATCACCTCGTTGTCATTCGCCCCAACGTGCAAATCATCCTCACCATACCCAATTACTTGTCGCTGTAGCGCACCACTGTCATCAATAATAATGAGCACATGTTGGTTGTTTGATAAGAGATCACTATCAACACCTTCATCCAACACTCCATGCGATAAAAAAATCAAAAACTTCTCTCCCAGTTTATATGTTTCAATTTGTGGATATTTCTCCCCACAAAATTCGTGCTCAGCCGCAACGCGCTCATTAAGCATCAAGGCTAGTCGGCCAGACAAATAACTACTCCCACATTTAGCTGTTGATGAAGCTTCCAGCAACTGAAAATAATAATGATAAGTCTGTCCAGACAAAATTATTTCTTTTTCTTGAGAAATTTCATCAATATACGCTTGTTTTGCTGCTTGTTTTTGCCGCTGATACTTTGCATTTGAATCCCAATCACGAAACTCTTTGTACAATTGGGCTAATTCTTCTTGGCGTTTTGCAACTGCCTCAGCGGCAGCTTGCTCGGCAGACAAACTAGCAGGCAAAGACAAATTAGTGGTTTTCACCAAAAAAACAATTAGGAGTAAACCTAAAAAACCCATAAATAAAAATACCACTACCATCAATTGGGAGTACCACAAATTAAATTTGCTCAGCAATGGTTTTTTATTGATAGGCATATTCATTTTTAGTAATGTCTCCACACTGAGAAATTATTTTTCCAGAAAGATCAAAGGTAGTAAAAAAATCTTTATATATGTCATATGTGTAACCCCATGTAATATAAAAACAATCATGACTATAATCTACATAATTCGGATGCAAATTTAAATTAACCGCTTGAAAAATTTTCTTATCATCTAAAAACATTTGCCAAAGATAATGGACACCATCTGGTAGTTGTTGCCCCACTAAAGATAAACGGGAACTGTCACTATCTTGAGTGTCTTTATTGGCAGTGGGAACATTATTAATGTGAATAGTAGTTAATTTAGATTTAGCCACATCCAGCAAACTAATCCAGCCACTTGCTTCAAATTCAAATGTATTACCATTAGGAGCAGCTGAAGCTACATCTGCTTTTTGCTGCTCATTCATATGTTCGAGATAATGCCACCACGATATTTCTTTGTTAGCTGTGGCTCTTGCCTGTGCTCGTAAGGCGTCATTTTGCCGTTGTACTCTAGCAACAGCAATAAAATGCTGTCTTTTTACCAATTGCAAAAAAACTCCCACTGCTAAACTAGTCACACTAAATAAAATGGCATAAACCAGCAGCCATGCTGTTACCTTAGCTGCTAGTTGGCGGCAATAGTAATCTTTTATTTTTTTTACTCCAGACCATACCTTAATGGAAAATAATAAAAAGTGTAAGAAATAAACCCGCCCTTCCCGATAAAACCACTCTATCTCATCCATTTCAATAGTATAGTTGAAACAAACTAAATTAGCAACTAAACAGGGGGAATTTACTAGCCATAGTTTTTACTTGCATAGCTATATTTAATAAAAACTTATCGCGCTCAATTTGGTGATGATACTGCTTGAGAAAAAAGTCTCGCTGTTGCTTGTCTTTGGGTAAATGATAATTAGCAGTTACATGCCTGGCTACCTGAGCAATCCATTGAGCAATTTGTTTCATTTCTGCCGTTTTCATACCTCTAGTAGTCACCAATGGCGTTCCCAAGCGCACTCCAGAAGGAAACACAGGTGAGCCTTTTTCGCCAGGCACGGTATTTTTATTAGCATACATACCGGCTACATCCATTGCTTTGGCAATCAAGCCACCAATACCCACAGCTAAATTGCTAAAATCAATAATTAGTAAATGAGTTTGCGTCCCTCCACCTACCAAAGATAAACCTGCTTGCTGTAAAGCCAAAGCCAAAGCAGCGGCATTTTTTTGGATATTTTTGCCATAACGCTTAAAAGCAGGTGTGCTTGCCTCACTAGCAGCAATCGCAATAGCCGCGGTAGTTGCATTATGTGGTCCTCCTTGAAGTCCAGGAAAAACAGCTTTTTGCAATTTAGTTGTCAACTGGGGGTCTTTAGCCAAACCTTTATTAGTAGCCATGATAATCGCTCCACGAGGGCCTCTGAAAGTTTTATGAGTGGTACTCACAATGACATCAGCATAAGGCACGGGCGACTGATGTACCCCAGCAATGACTAAACCGGTAATATGCGATATATCTGCCAATAAATACGCCCCTACTTCGTCGGCAATACGCGCAAAAGAGGCAAAATCCAGTTCAAAAGGATAGGCTGTATTGCCAGCAATAATTAGTTTCGGTTGATGCTCCACCGCCAATTTTCTTAAAGCAGGAAAGTCAATTTTCCCATCCTGTCCTATTCCATATTGCACACTGCGAAAAAACCTCCCAGAAAAAGTTATTTTAGGATGTCCATGAGTTAAATGCCCCCCACAAGCAAGTTGTAAACCCATTAAAGTTTCGCCGTTTTCTAAAAGTGCAAACTCCACTGCACTATTAGCTGGAGAACCAGAATAGGGCTGCACATTTACATAAGGCACAACAAAAAGTTTTTTAATTCTCTCAATGGCTAAATTTTCAATCTCATCAACTACTTGCGACCCCTCGTAATAACGAGCTCCTGGATATCCTTCAGAGTATTTATTAGACAAGCAACTCCCCAATGCTTTAGCTACTGCAGGAGACACATTATTTTCCGAAGGAATTAAACCAATTTTAGCTATTTGACGTCGCTGTTCTTTTTGAATAAGATTAAAAATCTGATCTTTTGCCATCTGACCTTTCTACACCAAACTTTAATAATTACCAACCAAATCACTCACTGCGCTTTTGTAAAACCGCCTGAGCAACTTGGCGCTCATCAGCACGATAATATTCAATTTCTACCTGTTCACCAATTTTGTGTTTATTAATGATGGCGGTTAATAAATTGCTCGAGTCATCTTTTTTATCAGTTTTCAAACTCTCACCAGCAAATTTGGTAATAATATCTCCTACTTGCAAACCAGCTTTAGCTGCTGGAGAATTAGCAGCGATAGCAACTAAATAAGCTCCTTGAGGAATTTCATTTAGTAAAGCTGCTTTAGCACTAATCATCCGGTACTCCACTCCTAAAAAAGGTCGCTCAAATCTACCCGTACTCTCAAAAAGTGCCAAACTTTCTTGCACTACTTTAATCGGTAAGGCAAAACCAATATTCTCCGCTCCCGAACTCATAGCCACATTAACTCCAATTACTTGTCCCATACTATTAAGTAGCGGACCACCAGAATTACCAGCATTAATAGCGGCGTCGGTTTGAATAATGCCACGAATAGTCTCACTATCTCTACCTAAAGCGTCACTGGCAGTAATAGTGCGTCCCAAACCACTCACCACTCCAGTGGTGACGGTATGGCGAAATTCTCCCAAAGCTGTGCCAATAGCCACCACTCCTTGACCCACTTGTAAATCGTCACTATTGCCTAGAGTTAAAGCTCTATTAGCTAAACCAGCAACTTGTAGGAGCGCTAAATCATGATCGCTATCGCGATAAATTTCGCTCACCTCATATTCCTGATCGTCACTATCAATCACCACGTATTTTTTGCCCATGCCACTGACCACATGTTTATTAGTCACCACCAAACCCGAATTATCAACTACAAAACCAGTGCCAATATCACGCTGAACATCCTCTTGCTCTAATTGCATGCCTTCATCACCTAATCCTGGCCAACCAAACATTAAAGACAATGGACTTAACATATTGCCACCGCGTTTAAGCTGAGTTGTTTGTACCGCTACCGTCACCACAGATGGCTTAGCGGCATTAACCACTCCAGAAACGTCTGTTAATACCACTCCAGTTGGAGGCAGTGGCGCCGGAGTGCTAGCTGGAGCACTAGCGGAATTATTTTTAGGTGAATCTAAATCTACTGTGAGTTTTTCCTTTTGCCACCACCATATCTCTATGACCACCACCGATAAAAGCAAAATCATTAACCACAAATTCTTTTTGTCCTTTACCAAGGAGCGTTTTTTTTCTTGTGTCATATTAACTATCCTATCACAAAAGAACTTAAAAAAATGTTAAAACTTGCCTTCTATTATATAATCAAGGGGTGAAATGTAATTACCAAGATAAACGACTCAAAAAATTACTCCAACTGCTTAAAAGCAGAATTTTACCTCAACTCCCAAATATAGAGCGTCTCCAACTTAAACAACAGTTATTACGTCTGGAAACTACCTATCAACAAGGGGCAATTGATTTTGCCAACTATAAAATTCAAGCACCGGTATTAATTTTAGCCAAAAGACGTTCCCTTACCTGGGTAGAGCAATTTTTATACTCCCACGCCACTAACCTATATACTCAAAAAGACATTTTTACTATTTGCCAACTAATTAATCACTAAACTAGCAGTTGCCATCAGAGTTTAATATTTGCTAATCAGGTTATAATTGACCATGATTATGAAAACAAAACAAACTTTCCCCATAGACACTCAATACCGAGATTTACTCACTAGAGTACTTAAAAAAGGAGTCACGCTACCATCACAACAAGGCGTTAAAGCCAAAATGATTTTTGGCAATTGTCCCATGAGATTTAATCTCAATTATGGCGCTCCAGTAATTACTGAGCGTGATGTTTCTAGTTTTTTTACTACTCCCATTGGTGAGTTGTTTGGTTTTATCAATGGTGCTCGAACCCAAAAACAATTAGAGTCTTTTGGCTGTAGGTGGTGGAAACATTGGGTAACCAAAGAAAAATGCCACAAACGTGGCCTGGAAACTGGCGACTTAGGTTTGGGTTCTTACGGTGCCGCTTTTCATGATTTCCCCACTAGTGAGGGAGAAAGTTTTAATCAATTTGCATACTTAATTGAACAAATTAAGCAACAACCACAACTGCGCACTCATTTTATCACTCCTTGGATTCCTCAATATATTTATCGGGTTAACGGTAGACAACAAAAAGTAGTTGTTTGTCCTTGTCACGGTTGGCTACATTTTCGCGTCGTGGGCAAAAAACTTTCGCTGCACATGTTTCAGCGCTCGGGAGATTTGCCTGTGGGTGTACCTGCTAACTTAATTCAATACGCGGCGCTACTTTTAGCGGTAGCGCATGTTACCAAATTACAGCCCCACGAATATATTCACACTATCTCAGACGCACATATTTATTTAGATCAATTAGAGGCAGTAGAAGAAATGCTCTCTCGCCCTCCCCTGCCCTTACCCAAAATCAAACTGGTCAACCCACCTGATGATTTATTCTCTTTCCGCAGTCAACATTTTAGTTTAGTTAATTATCATCCTCACCCGGCAATTAAAAAAATTCCTGCTGCTGTTTAAATTAAAGCACTAGCAATTAAATCCTGACTTAATGCGGCTCATGCTATAATGGCGAGAAATGAAAGCTAACTTCCACCTTGATTTAGATAATGCTCGCTTTAGCGAGCAAAAAAAAGTCATGGCAAAAATTATTGCTTTAGGCAAACTGCCTTTTTTGCAAAAAAATATCACTCGTTTTCACCCCCACCCGATTGAACGCGAGGGCAAATATTGGTATGTCACTAAAAACGCCTGGCCATACGCTCACACCAAACATCATTATTTAATCATTGCTCAAGAATATTGGACCAGTTTAGAACAAATTAAACCCCAAGCCATGAGTGAACTCATGCAGCATGTTTGTTATTTGCGTGCTAAATGTCATGCTCCAGGTGGAGCACTCGCCCTGCGCTTTGGCAACAGTAATTATTCTGGCGCTACCATTGATCACCTGCACTGGCAATTTATTGTCCCCGACATTCAAGCCAGTGACTATCAAAAAGTTCGCTTAAGTATTGGTAAAGACAAAACCAAACTTCAAGCAGCAAGTCAAAATGAGCAGACATAAGTTTGCTTTTCATCACTAATAATTACTTAAAGTTGGGATAAATTTTACCCAAAACACAATATTATTAGACCAAACGCTCCCCTTTTCTCAAGATGTATAATAAGCTCATGAGTAAAAAAAGCTATTGTATCGCAGCTGCCATCATTACTCTTTTGGGTATAGGACTGCGTTTTACCGCTTTAAGTACTATTCCTACCGGAATCTACTGGGATGAAGCAGCAATTTTAGCTGACGCTAAAAAAGTTACACAAACTGGCAGTGACTTGCATGGTCTCTCTCCCTGGCACCTCATCTACCCCTCATATGGCGATTACAAATTAGCACCTTACATTTGGTTGACCAGTGGTTTTGTGAGCATCATGGGGGTAAGTGTTTTATCTCTGCGCCTCCCTAGTGCGATTGCTGGAGTACTCACCATCATTATCGCTGGACGTTTAGCTTTACTGCTAAAAAAGCAGCAGGCGCAGTTATTTTCTTTAGCCACCATGTTGGTAGTGGCTATTTCCCCTTGGGGAATATTATTTTCTCGTGCTGGTTTTGAAGGCAATGTGGCCGAGATGTTTTTATGCCTATCACTATTATTAGTGGTAGAAAGTCAAAAAAACCACCTTGCTGTTAAATGGCACTATTTATTTTTAACTCTAGCCAGCTTGAGTGCCGGGCTGGCTACCTGGACATATTTTTCAGTGCGTTTTGTTTTCCCTCTAGTACTACTAGCACTGAGTGGATATTTTTACCTCCAACAAAAAAATTACCGCCAATTACTCCTCACCTTAGTACTTGGATTTAGTTTTTTTACTGTGATGACGATTGCCATGACACAAGCGTCATTTTACCGTGAATACACCACTTTACGTCTCTCTACCCCCTCTATCTTAAATGACGACCAAAATATTGCCGCGCAAGTTAATCAAGCGCGTCAATTAAGTGGCAATACCTTTTTTTCACGACTAATTTTTAATCATAAAACTTTTATGACTGCCACCCTCATTCGCCACATTGCTGCTCATCTTAACCCCAATTATCTGTTTTTAAGTGGAGACGCTAATCTGCGTCATTCAACTGGAGCACATGGTTTATTTTTACTGATTTTTATCTTTTTTTTACCCTGGGGAATAATTACCTTGTGGCAAAATCAGCGCTATTTATTATGGTTTTTAGGCTGCTGGTGGTTGGTAGCTTTAATCCCAGCTAGTGTACCTTTAGAAGGAGTGCCCCACGCTTTGCGCACCCTAAACGCCCTGGCACCGGCGAGCATGATTATCGCTGCCGGACTAACTGCCCTATTAACTCACCCACAGTTCAAAAACTTTATTTATGTGGGCATTTTTATCGGTGGGCTACTGGTAAATTTGGGCGAATTTTGCTGGTATTATTATCACCTTTATCCCACTTTAAGCGGGAGTTCTTGGCAAGAGGGTAATCAAGAGTTAGCGGCATTAGTCACCCAAAAAGCAGCCCTACATCCTCGGGTATATTTGGATAATTTAAGCAATGTTTTTTATTTATGGGTTTTTCTCCAAGACAGCGTTAATCTGCAAAACTTGCCCCCGAGTGAAAATTTTAATTTTAATAGTTATCAAAACATTTTTTTTAATCAATTGCCAAATAATGCCACAGCCATACCCAGTAATTCTTATCTACTAGGAGCTCAAGAACCATTAAGTAAACATTTACAAGAAAACCAACTAGATTATCGCCTTAGTGAACAAATTGAGTGCGGCAACGAACATTACCTGGGAGTGATTATTAATTAAATTAGGTTATAATAACAAAACTCTATAAAGGGAGGCATCGCATAGTGGCCAATTGCAACAGGTTGCTAACCTGTACCGGGAAATCCGGTTCCTGGGTTCAAATCCCAGTGCCTCCGCCAATACCCAAGCAAATAGCAAAATAATAAGTTTCCTCAGGTTATTTTTTGTGCGCAACTTGTATCATTTGCACCCCAAAGCTGCGTAAAATTTCCTCACCGTCTAAAAGTGAATAGCCTCGACAAAAATACACTGTCTTTATTCCTGCTGCAGCAATTAATTTAGCACATACTGGACAAGGAAAATCTGTGACTACCAAAGTTGCCCCCTGGGTTGGCAAACCCCGTTTAGCAGCTTGAGCAATCACCGCAGCCTCAGCATGAATGGCGCTAGTTAACTCAAAATGTTCTCCAGCATGAAACTGAGAGCGCACATCGCCCACTATGTTGGGAGTTTCATTTAAGGGTAAGTGTTGATTATAAGCAGTTAAAACTTCCCCGCTGGCCAATTGGAGAGCACAACCTACCTGTCGCCACCAATCACTGCTTTTTTCCCCTTCACTTAAAGCCTGTGTTAAGGCTTGACGAATATTTTCGGGGGGAATACTCATCTTGGTCGCATGTAAATTTTTTTTACTCAAAGCATTATTTTTTGTCCAACGCAAAAAGGTATTATCAATATGAATATTTTTTACATGAGGTAAATTTTTTGCCACCCAAGCACTCACTAATTCATCATTGGGAATTACCAGTAACTGGGTTTTCATTAAAGTGGCTAAGCTTTCTCTAGCTAATGACACCTTCTCAAAGCGCGCTAAACCAACTAAAATCTTTAAACAAACTTTAGTGGGCAAAGCATGCAAATCCTTATGCACTGGGCCAAATTCAGCTAAATCCTCTCTCTCAAGCAAATATAAATTCTCAATTTCACGCCACCTGGCAAAAAGATGAGCACAGCCTTGATGATAAACAGGTAAATATAAAAGCAAACCACTATTTGCCATGGTTTTTTTCTTTGGCCAAACACATTTGCACCCGACGAATTTTAGCACTGGTAGAAGTGAGAGCTTTACGTGAGAGCACTTCCACTCGCCCACAAAACTGGCTTAATTGCTCCAGCTGCGCTGGTGTGTAGGCTTCCTCAGTCACTATCAGCACATCTGGGCGTACCAACTTAATCAGTGACCATTTCTCCGCTTGAAGTGGCTTAATCACCACGTGGTCGACACTAGAAAAATAAGTCAACATTTCCACCCGCTCTTCCTCGGGGACAATGGGACGACCCACCCCCTTTCTTTGCCTCACTTTCTCATCACTATCAACTCCCACAATTAACACATCACCTCTTTTTTTTGCGTCTTGTAAATAGCGTCCGTGCCCCACATGCACCATATCATAAGTACCTTGAGTGAGCACAATGGTCTGCTCTAAATCTCGATGAGCTTTAACCACCTTAGTTAATTGTTGATAAGTTAAAATTTTTTTCGACACCAGAAACTTTACCCAAATTACTTTTTGCTTTTAGTAGCAGTTTTTACTGCGGTTTTTTTAGTGGCTTTCTTTGCCGGCAAACGAGACTTTTTGCCAGCAGCTTGAGTAGCGCCACTAGCTTTAATGGCGCGTTGCTTTTCTCGCAAAGCTTTGCGTTCTAATCTGGCTGCCTGCATTTTTTGCCACTGACTCTGACTAATTTTATCACCTGGATTAGGTTTACTCCAACTGGCCCAGTCACACTCAGGATAGCGAGAGCAGCCATAAAAATTTTTTCCCCAACGACTAGGTTTAATTACCACTTCTCCCTCACTACACAACGGACAAGCAACCCCTTCTAGCTTCTGCTGCATATTTTGGGTATATTTGCAATCAGGAAAACGAGAACAACTTTTGAATTTGCCGTATTTACCCTGACGAATTACTACCAAACCACCCTCACTCTCGCCGCACAAAGGGCAGCTTTCACCAGTTTCTTCTACCGGAATTTTTGCCCGGGCGGCTTGCTCTACCTTGGCTAAATTTTTGCTAAAAGGCTCGTAAAAACTACTTAAAACACTTGTCCATTCCTTTTGTCCTCGGGCAATTTCGTCTAATTGTTCTTCCATAAAAGCAGTAAAATTGTATTCCATAAACTGACTCATATTAGCCAATAGAAAATCTGCTACCGTCTCTCCCACACTGGTAGCAAAAAACTTTTTTTGTTGCTTTTCTACATAACCGCGCGATAAAATTACCGAAATAATCGCTGCGTAAGTTGAAGGTCTGCCGATACCTAACTCTTCTAATTTTTTAATAATAGAAGCATCATTATAACGAGCTGGTGGTTGAGTAAATTTTTGGGTGGCAATTTCTTTGGTTAAATAAAGAGTTTGTCCCATTTGCAATGGGGGTAAAATTCTATCATCACTTTTGACAAAAAGCTTTGTCCAACCAGCAAATTTTTTAATACTCCCAGTAGTCTTAAACTCATAACTATGTTGGGCGCTTTTACCGGTAATAATTAGGGTAGTCTGGTCATAAACGGCTGCAGCCATTTGGCTCGCCACAAACCGTCGCCAAATTAAATCATAAAGCTTGGCATGCTGATGACTAAAGCGACCTTTAAGAGGCAAATCTTTAACTAGCACATCTGTAACTCTAATCGCTTCGTGAGCTTCTTGGGCATTTTTAGATTTTTTACTAAAAACGCGGGGTTTTTCTGGCAAATATGGCTCTCCAAAATTATCTTTAATATAGGAGCGAGCTGCTTGCACTGCTTTGGTAGATAAATTAAAAGAATCTGTCCGGTGATAGGTAATAAAACCCTCTTCATAAAGTTGTTGAGCTAAAGTCATGGTTTGTTTACTAGAAAAACCCAACTTATTAGCGGCAGCTTGCTGCATGGTAGAGGTGGTAAAAGGAGGATAACTTAAAGTTTGGCGCTGCTTTTTATTAAGTTGACTCACTTGATAAACAGCTTGGTGACAATCTTTAATCAATGGCTCCACCTCAGCTTTACTTTTAGCAAACTTACTTTGATCTATTTTAATTAAATCAGCATATAAAAAATTTTCCCCTAAATTATTGTCTTTAACTAACTGCTCCCAAGTGGTGTTAGCTGGTAATGGCTTGGTGACGGCATTTAAGGAAAACACTGCGCCAAATTCCCAATATTCTTCACTCACAAAAGCGCGGATTTCTTTTTCTCGCTCTACAATTAAGCGGAGTGCCACCGATTGCACTCTCCCAGCAGAAAGACCACGACGCACTTTCTTCCACAAAATTGGCGAAACTTGATAACCAACAATTCTATCTAATAAGCGGCGTGCCTGTTGAGCATGAACTAAATCTAAATTAACTTTGCCAGGATGATTAATGGCCTCCAAAACTGCTTGTTTGGTAATCTCGTGAAAAGTAGCCCGCTGAAACTTACCATTTTTATCCAATCTTTTGCCATCTAACTTATTATCAGTTAACACATCTTGCAAATGCCAAGCGATGGCCTCACCTTCTCTATCAGGGTCAGAAGCTAAAATTACCGCTTTAGCAGTTTTAGCTAATTTTTGCAGCTTAGCCACTACCAATTTCTTGTCTGGCATAATTTCATATTTAGGCTGAAAATTATTAGCAAAATCAATATTTAAACCCGATTTGGGTAAATCCACAATATGTCCCACGCTTGATTCCACCCGATAATCTTTACCCAAAAAACCACTCAACTTACGCGCTTTAGTTGGCGATTCCACAATCACAAGATACATAAAGTGATTATAACACAAGGGAAAATTCTCCAGTGTCACGCCGCTGCACCATGCCCTCAAGTTCTAAAAGACTTAAATGATTCTGGACTTTACTTGGTGTAACTGCCAAAGCCACTGACAATTCATCAATGTTTAATGCCTGCTGTTGCAAAGCTTGGCAAATACGCTGCCCTAGGGCACTAACAGCTGTAACAGGCGTCACTTGGCTGCTGGTATTAAGCCATAACTGCTTTTTTTGCTCTAAAGTTAACAAGGAAGAATTTTGCAACAGCTGCTGAATTTCTTGACTGCTGGTAACCGGATAAGCCCCCTTTTGAATTAACTGATTAGTCCCCACACTTAAAGGCTGATTGATAGCACCAGGAACAGCTAAAACGTCCCGACCATAATCAAGGGCACAATTGGCAGTAATCAAACTGCCAGATTTTACTGCTGCTTGTATCACTAAAGTAGCCACACTCATTCCTGCCACCAAACGATTACGTCTCACAAAACGCCAACCCCGAGGCATCACTCCAGGAGCATATTCACTCACTATCACCCCACCAGCATTAATAATTTGCTGCCGCCAGCTTTTAACCGCTGCTGGCCAGGCGTAGTCAATACCGTAGCCTAAAACAGCGATGCTAGCTAATCCCTGTGACAAAGCACGCTCATGCGCCATTAAATCTACTCCCACCATTAAACCAGAAACTACGCTCACTCCTTTGAGCCTGTTATCAAGCAAGCAACGTAAACAAAAATTACTATAATCACCTGCTTTTCTAGAGCCAACTACTGCCAAACAGGGCTGCTGCCACACCCTGGCATTACCAATAACAAAAAGTGCCACAGGGGCGTCCGGAATAGCAGCCAATAGCGGCGGATATTGACTGTCGCTATAAAGCACTATCCTAGCACCGCAATTGAGCAGTTGCTGTTTAAACAGCGCCATGGCTTGACTATCACGAAGTTGAACAATGGTTTGAATTTGCTTGGTATCCGTTAAATATCGACTCGGCTTTTGCCACAAATCTTCTCCTGCCGACTTTTGCCTTTTAAGACCAAACCACAAGAGCCGCAGTTGTTTGGTAGAAAAAACACCCTCCTGAGCACTCAGCAATCCCCAAATTAAGTTTTCTTTACAAAGACCACTGCTAACCATAGTCAGCATTATAACCCAAACTGGCAAGCTCTACAGCAAACTAGAGCGTATCTGCTTCATAAAGACGCACAATCGCGTCATAGTAAAGACCACTAGCAATGGCAATTTTAGCTTCATTAATTTTAGCTAAATTAGCTGGTTTATCAGCGTAAAACTTTTCCATGCCACTAATGCGCTCTTGGAGCAAATCCTCTTTTAACTTGAGCGCTTTCTCCATCATAATTTCTTCTAAATCGGGAATTTTAGCCTCCAAATATTTAACAATTTCTTGCTGTTTAGTTAATTGATCGGTATTCTCTCGAGTCACAATTTCCTCCAAAGGATGCATTTCTTCTTCGGTCAATAACAATTCCACATCATTATCTAAAAAATCATCCCAAACAACTTTTTGTAGTTCATCTAAAAACTTCTCTCGCTCTTGCATGGTGCCTTCGGTATCACCAACTAAATCAAAAATACTTTGATCCTCTAATGCTTGAGAAATTTGTTGTTTTGCTGACATATGTTTTTTATTCCTGTTCATTTTAGATGACTTTAACTTTAATGTCAATAATTTTATTAACCTCACTACATTGCGGCAAATATTTTTCCCAATATTTTGTAGCACTCAGATAATTTCATCCTCAACATAGTCTAAAAGTATTAACTCCCCCCCTGCCTCTCAACCGAGAGGTTAATAGTCCGAAATGTGTTTGAGGTTGGTCACCAATGCACTCGCTGGTTATCAAGCTAGTCACGCGGTAGTCATCTCCTCATTCATTCATTCTGATTTTTAGTCATCAGTAAAAGTGGTTAAGGTATAATACCCATATGAATTTGTCTTTGCGTCTCAAGCAGATTATCATCCAACTTTTTGGCATTTTCACCGCCGTCTTGCCTTTTATTTTCTTCTGGGGGAATGACGAACTGTTTGAGTTTAATAAAATGCTGTTTGTTTATGGTTTTACTGTTTTGGTCACGGGCTTGCACCTGAGTAGAATGATTATAGAAAAAAAACTCCTCTATCGTCACTACTGGCTCAATTACCCCATTTTAATTTTTTTATGCTCTCAACTGCTCTCCACCGTTTTTTCTCTCCATCCTTACACTTCTTTTTTTGGCTACTATACTAGAGTTAATGGTGGCCTACTTTCCATTATTTGTTATACCCTTTTATACTTGGTTTTTATAGCTAATGGAGAAAAAAAGCATTGGCGCCAAATTACGCCCTATCTGTTCATTAGCAGTATTTTAATTGGCTTTTATGCTATTGGTGAACATTACGGTCACTCATTTAGCTGCTTACTAATCAGTGGTAATTTTAATGTGAAGTGCTGGGTGCAACTTGTCGACCAGCGAGTGTTTGCTACTTTTGGTCAACCAAATTGGCTGGCTGCCTACAATGTCACGCTCATTGGTTTAGGTATCAACCTCATCTTTACTGCCAGCAAAAAGTCTCGCCCAAATTGGCTTAAAGAAATTGAAATTATTGCTGGTGGTATTTATGCCGCTGCTTTAATAGGAGTGTTTAAGATAAAAAAAATCAATGAGGTTTTCATGAAGATCTCAATTGCTAATCCAGATGCCAAGCAGCTAAAAGCTGCCATATTATTGCTGGGCTTTATTATTTTCGCCGCTATAGCCGTGTTACTACTAGCTTACGTATATCGCTGGCGAGTTTTTATTTTTGCTGCTGGAATATACACTAATTTTATTGCCCTTATTTTTACTCAATCACGCTCAGGTATGATTGCTTTTTTTGCCTCTTTACTTTTCACAGGGTGTTTGCTGATTTTTTATTGGTGGCGACAAAAATGCTTACAAAAACAATTGCTCACTTTCAGTTTGGTTCTTTTAGGTTTTTTATTTGCTGCCCTTATTTTAGGAACTGTCTACACTCCCTCTCTAAATCAATTAATACCAAAAAAGGTTTTAGCCCAGTCTGTGGCTACCACTAGCAGCTCCCCCATTCCTCCCGAAGTACCTACACATTTACGCCATATTAATTTTAAGATTACCGATTCGGGTGAAATTCGCAAAATTGTTTGGCGAGGTGCTTGGGCAATTTACTTAGCACACCCTTTTTTGGGAACTGGTTTGGAAACTTTTGCTTATAGCTATTATGCTTTTCGTCCTCAAGATCACAATTGGGTCAGTGAATGGGATTTTCTCTACAACAAAGCCCATAATGAATTATTAAATTATGCTGCCAACTCCGGTACTTTGGGTTTATTATCTTATTTAAGTATTTTTATTTGTCTAGTGGTTGGTTCATTTAAGCTGTTAAGGAAAAAAGCACTTAGTCCTTACCGGGCTTATTTAATTATTGGTGTGAATGCTGGTCTTTTAGCTTTAAGTATTACTAATTTTTTTGGTTTTTCTACTGTGGTGGCACAAGTGCTCTTATATCTATATTTAGGCATAGCCGCAATCATCCTTAGCCCCCCACAAAAAGCCACTACCATCAAAGATAATTGGCAAAACAAATGGCAAAGCGTGAGTCTAAGTCTGGTGGGCATTGTGATGTTTTGCTGCTATCACCAACTCATCGTTATCTGGCTAGCCGATCATTATTATGCCAGTTGCAAAACCACCATCGCCAAGCCGGGACGCCTTAATCAAGCTTTAACTGACTGCACCAGGGCTGTAAAACTGCGTCCTCATGAGGCTTTATATCAAATTGAACTGGGAGATTATTATGCACAATATGCAGCTCAATTAGCTTTAAAAACGCCACAACATGAGGCGGTAACTCAACTTGTTAATCTCTCTTTACAATATGCTAATGCAGGTTTTGCTCTCAATCATAGTAATCTTAACTTTTATAAAACCAGATTTCGCACCTTTGCCAGCCTGGGCACCATTGACCCTAAATTTATTGCCGAAGCACAACGCACCCTTGAAGCAGCCATTAAACTTTCCCCTACTGACCCTAAACTCACCTATTATTATGCCACCCTCCTTGATGCTCAAGGAGAAACCACTCAAGCACAAGCATGGCTAGAAAAAACTCTCCAACTGCGCCCTTTGTATTTAGAAGCCCGGCTTTACCAGGCACAAAAAGATTATCAAGCACAGCGCTATCAGCAAGCTTTAGCTCATTATCAATTTATTCTCAATTATGTTGATGAGCAAAATGAAATGGCTCAACAAATGGTTGCTAGCCTGAGCGCCACTATTAAACCATGAAACAAATTTTAATTTTCCCTCACGAAAAACTACGTTTGATTAGTAGTCAAGTAAAAACAGTTGATCATCATCTCACCAAACTCCTCAAAGACATGCAAAAACATTTAGTCGGCAAAAATGTTGGAGTGGGCTTAGCAGCACCACAGCTGGGGGTAAATCAACAAGTTTTTGCCCTCTATTTACCCAATGAGCAAAAAGAAAATCAGCTCACCCTGCAGTTTTTTATTAACCCCACCATCGTCAATCAATCGAGTCAATTAACTTTAGGTGTCGATAAAAAAGATGATCTAGAGGGTTGTTTATCAATCCCTAAAATATACGCCCCAGTGTGGCGACCAGAGTGGCTGGAACTTTCTTATCAACAAATTAAAGATGGTCAATGGCAAACTTATCACCAACGCTTTACTGGTTTTGCGGCGAGAGTGATTGCTCATGAATACGATCACCTGCAAGGCATTTTATTTATTGACCACGTCCTCTCTCAAGGCACCACCCTGTATTTAGAAAATAACCAAGGCAAGTTAGAACCAATTACTCGAGAAGATTTATTCGCTATTTTTGGTAAATTTTAATGATGCCATCATTAGTACTTGCCAGCAGCACTGCATATGGGGTAGCTTTAGCCGCTAGTTTAATGGCAAATAATTTTCACTTAGCAGCAGTACTCACTGCCAAACCACAACCTCAAGGACGTCAACAACAAGTTATTCCTAATGCGGTGCAAATATGGGCAGCACAAAAAAATGTCCCAATTTTTTTAATTGAAAAAAAGATTACCCCAAATTTACAAACCCAATTAAAAACAACTGACTTTTTACTGGTAGTTGATTTTGGCTACTACATTCCCTCATGGCTAATTAAAAAACAGCGAGTGGTAGCCATTAATGTTCATCCCTCAGCTCTACCCGCTTATCGCGGGGCTAGTCCAGGACAATATGTACTCCTGCATGGCCAGTTAAGCTCGGCAGTCTCTTTTATTAAGGTGAGTGAGCAAATGGATGCTGGCGATGTTTTCTCGCAAATAAAATTCGCTGTTAATCCCTCTTGGCGCAGTAATGATTATTATGATTTTGCTTTTGCTCTCGCCGCCAAACATTTACCCCAAATTTGCCAACAAATCATCACTGGTGAAATTACTGCCACCGCTCAGCAGGGAATGGTGAGTTTAGCCCCCAAATTAAGTAAAAAAGATGCCTATATTAGTTGGCAAAAATTTCAATTAGCTCTTAAAGGACAAGCAGATCAAGCTATCACTATTGAAAGAATGGTGCGAGCTTTTTACCCTTGGCCATTGGTATGGACTATCATCCCCAACTCAGCAAAAAAAAAGCGACTACAGCTGATCACCTGCAAATTAAATAACGGCAAACTGCTGCCTATTAGCGTTAAACTAGCGGGTAAAAACACTCAACCTTGGCAAACAATCGCCACTACCTTGCCACTTTAAAATTAGCGCAATTGATGTTTTTTTAAAGTGCGAATCAGGCGAGCTGGTACTTTCATTTTAATTTTTTTGCCGTTTTTATCTTTGAGAGTGACTGTTTGCAAATTGTACTTAAAAGCACGATTGCAACGATTTTTGGCATGCGAAACTGTGTGTCCATAACTGGCAACTTGCGGATATTTAAGGGTAAAACTTGACATACTAACTTTCTGCACTCGACTACAAGAGTGGTAATTATATCATAAACATGATACAATTACCGCCAGTATTTTTCCAATTGTATTAAGATGATTTTTATCAGCTCCTTGCATCACTTAATAGTCACTCCTTATAACTCACATGCATGTAATTTGCTCAACTTTTTATGAACCATACTCTAATTTTCTTTTTTATTCTCCTCTCTTGCATTCAACTGCTTTTTAATGGTGGCAGACTAGATCAATTATGGTCTCATCCTGGACAAACTTTTTTTTATTTATTGGCTATTTTGCTTTCACTGGTAATCCACGAATTTGCTCATGCTTTAGCTGCCGACAAGCTGGGCGATCCCAATCCTCGCCTCGCAGGCAGATTATCACTCAATCCCCTCAAACACCTTGACCCCTTGGGCACCCTGCTAATTATAGTGGCTGGTTTTGGCTGGGGTAAACCAGTAGTTTTTGACCCTTATAACTTAAAAAATCCCACCCGAGACGGGGCCATTATTGCTTTTGCCGGTCCAGCGAGCAATTTGCTGCTCGCTGTTATCATGATTGCTGGTTACAAATTTTTGCCTCCCTTTCATCCCTGGTTAGCATTATTTTTATCTCAAGGCATCATTGTTAATGTGGGACTAGCAATTTTTAATTTGCTGCCTCTCTACCCTCTAGATGGACACCATATTTTACGAGCCTTTTTTAATTGTCAGCTTCGAGCTGCTTACGATTTGTTTAATCGCCGTTTTGGCTACTTAGCTACCTTAGTAATTCTCTTTATGCCGATTGGGGGCACCACCATTGCTAATTCCTGGTTAACACCAATTTATCAAGCAATAATGATGCTGATTAACAAAATTCTCTAAATGCTTAAAGTCAGAAGTTTTACCGTTGGACCACTTTTGACTAATTGCTATTTTATCAGTCGCCAACAAACCGGAGATACTATTATTGTTGACCCTGGTGCCGATGGCGATTTTTTAAGTGAACAAATAAATAATTTTAATTTATCTTTAAAACTTATTTTTTTTACTCACGCTCATTATGATCATCTCGGGGGTGCCCTACCGCTCCTGCTTAATTTTGCCCCAGTAATTTTTCTCCCACAAAAAGATTTGCCCTTATATCGTCTGCTGCCTAAAATGCCATGGTTTAATCAGCAAGGTGGTGACCCTTTTGTGCCCGTCTCGTGCTTAATGAGCAACCCTCAACAATGCCAAAATTACCTACATCAATGTGGCTTTCAGGCTAAGCTGCTAGCATTTCCTGGTCATACTCCTGGTCAAACCGCCTTATATTTTCCTCAAGAAAACTATTTATTTGCTGGCGACTTTATTTTTGCTCACACCACCGGTAGAACCGATTTACCAGATGCTAATGCCGCCGCCATGCAAACAAGTTTAAAACGCTTGCAAAAGCTCCCCCCACAAACCAGAGTTTATCCTGGACATGAAGATAATTTTCTCCTGCAAACTTGCAGTTTATATCAGCAATAAAAACCCCCCGGAAAACCGGGGGGATGTTCTTTACACCTGATTTTTCGCCCACAACAGGGCTTTTTTTACTGCCAACAGCCACACGTGGCAACAGCCGCCCACCAAGGCGGTCCACCCCAGCAAGGCCGGGATGTAAATCACCGCCGGCAACTGCATGCCTGTGGCCGCAATGGTCCTCTCCAACAGCCAAAAGGCTGCCGGTGGCGTAGCTACCAGGCTGCTCAAACGCAGCCCAGGGAGAAATCGCTCCCAGCTGGTCAACTTTGCCACCAGCTTCTGCCGCCGCCGTTTTGCTTCCAGTTGCTGCGGCGTCAGCCACAACTCGTGCAAGTACACTTTATCATCAAAGAATACCTGCTCGGACACTTCCCGCTGAAAAAACCTTTGCTCTGTTGCCATTACAACTCCCCCTTTGGCCTGTCTGTGTGCAGGCAAATTAAAGAACAATGCCCTATATTCTATTGCAGAATGCTATTCTTGTCAAGAAATTCGTATTGTGACAGATACATATTGAACACTTTATCCACTCATAAAATCCTCTAGTT
>CAUUGB010000004.1:0-45738 GCA_963544615.1 uncultured bacterium
CACTTAGAAATTCTTCTTGTAGAGTACGATTAAATCTTTCCACTACACCATTAATCTTAGGTGAATGAGGATAAGTAAAATCATGAGGAATATGACTTGTTTCTAGATAATCATGAAATCTACCAAGAAACTCTGAGCCATTATCTGTTTGTACTTTAACAATAGGATAGGTAAGTTTTTCTTGAAAAGAAATTAGAGCATTTCTAGTAGCTCGACTAGATGGCACAGACATTAGTAAAGCTACACTAGCCATTTTGGTATAAATATCAATTAGAGATACAAAGTAATATCTTTTACCAAAGATATTACAGGTGACACAATCTACTTCGATGAATCCGGGAGATGTTATTCTCGGAGCAGCTTTAACTCTGTTTTTAGCATATTTACTTTTTCTTTTAATTTGTCTATATGGTTTTTGATAAAGATGGTAGCGCTTGATTATTCTACCAATAGTAGCTGCTGATATACTAGCTATTCCTAATCTATGAGCATATTCATCTAGTTGTACTTTGATTTTATCTTTACCAAGATTACCTCTCTTACTTCTAATTTGCTTAATCTTGGATAAAAGTAGTCTACTAGTAACAGCTTGTCTGACTCTTTTTGGAGTTGTTTTTCTAGGAATTAAACTTGATAGCTTACCTCTTGAATTAAACAGCAGCTTTCTCCATCTATAGTATGAGCTTTTGGAAATACCATAAGCATCACAGGTACTTCTCCAACCATATTTTTCTGCATGTTTAATTACTTTTAACCTAAACTTACCTGCATCATTTTTATCAAAATTTACACTATTGGCTAGAGTCTTCATTTCCCGATTGTACTTTCTATACGGCACAATCGTGCTCACATAATTTATCCTATATGTATTGACTGACATACTTATTTGGTCCTAACTTATTAGGTCTAATTTTCCCAAATGTATGTGGACTTATTCATAATATCGGTGCTATTGGGATTGTTTACCTCACTTGTTTGTTGAGTGATTGTTCATAGTCATATCTGTTAATTTTCTTACTAGCTCAAGGTACGGCAGTAAGTATCAAGATGAGCTGATTAAGGTAATTGCCGAGCTTTTTTTTGGTTCTTGCCAGGGAAAGGTAATTCAGCGCGCAAGATTTGTAAGTATTCTTTTAAGTCTTGATTAATCGCTGGTATATCTTGTGGGCGACTTTCGTTTAAAAAATGAACTTCAATAGTGATGAATAAAACATCACCTAAAGTAGTACGCAGTTTATTACGCTTGTAGGCCTGAGCAAAAAACTCATCACTTAAAACACTCAAGACCCCCGGGCTTATTTTTTTGTCTAAATAATCTTGAAGAATTTGTACATAAATCGCTTGGAGTTTAGGAAAGCGCAGTTGTGCAAAACTTTTACCACCTAAGTAAACTTTGAGTTCCTTATCAACATTAGGAGGAATAATATCATGATTAAGTTCGGCTTTGTTATTTTTTTGGGTCATTTTCAGTTTAGCAGCAGGGGCATTTTGCCCCTGCTGAGTCACCATCTTTCTTTTACTTCCATTTGTGCTTTTTGGTTTTTTGACCAAAATTGTGGTGTCCACCACCATCATTCACATAATTACCCTGAGCATCTGAGTTCCAACTTGCGTGATCTCCTGGCGTGCTTCTAAACAGTGTAGTGTGGCTAGAGCCATCTGCATTAGTAGTTTTACTTATGCCCGTTCCCAGTGGACCGCCAGTTTTGCTCACAGTGTGCACAGATCCTTCTTTTGGCAATTTTTTCTCCTCCTTTATTGCCGAAGATAGTGACTGTGGTGATTATATCATTAAGAGCAATAGTTATCTTTTATAAACCGCTTAATGTATAAGTTCACTACATTGCGGCATAATATTTACCCAATAATTGGTAGGACTAAGACAATTTAATACCCCTTGAAAATAGCCTAAAAGTATTCACTCCCATGACTATCCTTTCTTATAAACCTATAGGTTTATAGTCCGAAATGTGTTTGAGGTTGGTCAGAAGTATTGATGAGTATAATTACTTACTGCGTTTATGGAATGCACATTATAATCAATTGCCACATTGTGGCTTGAAAGGACTAAGCCCTAGTGAATACTTAGAGAGATTTTATTAGTTAAAAGGTCCTGTCCCATTACAAAAACTCTTTAAGCTACATTGGGGTAGCTATTTTGGTTCTAATGATGTTTCAATATTAAAAATAATAAATAGCTTTTCAGCTAATTTTTTCCAAGTTAAAGCAGCAGTTTCGGCAGCATAAATGGAGCTTTGAGGTTTTTCAAATTTAACCATCATTAAAAATTTGGGGTTTGTGTAAGGGGCAAAACCAATAAAACTAGCAATGGTCTCTTGAGAGTAACCGCCGGCGGTGGGAATTTGTGCCGTTCCGGTTTTACCGGCAATTAAATTGGTATTTTTGTAAATGTATTGGGCTTCGCCATGAGCGGCGGCTTTTTGCATCATCTCGCGCATCACTTGAGCGCTTTGTGAGCTAATAACTTCCCTAATGACTTCTGGTTGAGTGTATAAAATCTCTCCCATATGGTCGGTGGATTTTTCAATTAAAAAGGGACGCATTAATTTGCCACCATTGGCAATAGCACCTACCGCACGCATTAATTGTAGACTAGTAATGCTGACCCCTTGTCCAAAAGAGCGAGTGGCAGTTTCTACAGGTCCCCAAACTTGCGGAAAATTGCTGACTAATTCCTCTTCTACTTCTAGGTTTAGCGCTTCACCAATGCCAAATTTGCGCAAATAATCCTGAAATTTTTTCACCCCTAATTTATCGGCAACAAATACCATGGCGGTATTGTCAGATTTCTCTAAAGCTTGAGTCATGGTAATATTAGGATTGTAGACATTGTTCCAAGTTTTGATAAAGTGACCGGCAACTTCGCGGGCATGGCTACATTTAGAGCAGACAGTTTGTGGATTAACTACTTCAGCGTCAATTGCAGCTGCCATTACCAAAACCTTAAAGGTGGAACCGGGTTCATATAAATCGACAATGGCAGGGTTTTTATATAAACTACTATCGTAGGCAGCATAATTGGCAGGATCATAATTGGGAGTGGTGGCTAAAGCCAAAATTTTACCACTGTGGGGATCCATAATAATAATTTCACCGCGGCTAGCACCAAATTTAGCTAAGTCTGCTGCTAGGGTGTCTTCAGCTAAAGTTTGCAAATCGCGGCGAATGGTTAAGTAAAGGTCGCGACCATCAAGATTGGTTGTTTGAGTATTGAGGCTTAAAGGTTTGCCGAGTCTATCTACTTCACGCCAACTGGCGGTAGCAGCAGCAGAGAGCTCTTTGTTTCTGCCACCCTCAATGCCATAGTGACCTTCTTGTTTGTCTTGACTTAAGAAACCTAACACTTGAGCAGCCATAGTTTTTTCTGGATAAAAACGCTTGAGAATTCGTTCTGTTTCTAAGGCTTTAATCCCTGTTTGTTGTAGTGAGTTTAAGGTTTCTTGACTCACATTGTTGGCAATAATCAGATTGCCTCGTCCAGAGAGTTTTTCTTTTACCGCCGTCACATTGTCTAAAAATGTTGCCAATGGCTTGAGGGAAGCGCTAGCTTGCTTATCGCCCTCGATAATTGTGGCTAATTGTTGATAAGTGGCAGCTGGGTCTTGGAGTTTCGCTACATTAAGATACACTTTATAAGTGTAGTGATTGCCAGCTAATAAATAACCGTCAGCAGAATAAATTCTGCCTCTTTTACCTTGACTGCTAACCAACTGTTGGCGATTAATTAAGTTATAACTTTCGCCTTTGATAATTTGTAAATAAAAAAAACGTCCCCATAAAATTAGGAGTGAACTGAGAATTAACCACATCACTACCTGTTCACGTCTAAAGGTGACGTGAGGTGAGGGGGAACTTTTTGACTCAATTGAACCATAATTCAATCGAGAACGGTATTGATGTCGCATGGATTATTCACCAAGGCTTGCCAATATTTTGTCATTGACTTGATGATAATGAACACTAGTGGTGTTTTCAATGGCAATAAAACCTTCGCTGCTAGCTTCAGGAAGTAAATTAGCCAGCGCTTGTTTACTGGCAATTCTATCATGTAAAATAATAATTTCTTCTTCCAGGGCGTCATTTTCACTGGCAATTTTTTCATATTTGAGTCTGTTAATAGTGGTATTGTTGCCAGCAATAATCACAAATATTGCTTGAGCACACAGACTCAAGATAACTGTAAAATAAAAATTGGCAATTAATTTTTTCATTTAATTTTTTCTCCAACTCGCATTTTGACGCTGCGGGAGCGCGGATTTTTTTTAATTTCTTGTTCAGTTGACTGAAGTGGTTTTTTTAGCAACAAAATTGCTCGATGCTGTTTAGCTAAGTGGCGCAAAAAATGCTTAATGGGTTTGTCTTCTCCTTGGTGAAATGCCAGGGTTACTAGTCTGGCGCCAATTTGCAGCTTTTCCCAGACTTGAGGCAGCGCGTTAGACAGAGACTCAATCTCGCCATTAACCAAAATTCGCAAAGCTTGAAAAACTTTAGTGGCAGGGTGCAAGTGTGTGGCTTGTTTTTTTATTTTACTAATTAATTGACTCAGTTGAGCGGATCTGAGAAAGGCAGCTCTTTTTTGCTCTTTAACTACAGCTTTAATAGCTTGGGCAATTTTCTGGCTTTCTTTTTCTCCACCAAGTTCCCAAAAGGCTTGGGCTAATTGTTTAGCACTTAAAACTTGCAGTAAATCATAGGCGCTAACAGCCAATTGACTGTCTAGGCGCATGTCTAGGGGACCATCTTGATAGACACTCAGACCCTTTTCTCCAGACATCAATTGATCACTGCTGGTGCCTAAATCAAAAATTGCTCCGGCAAAAGTGAGATTTTTTTTGCCAGCATTTTCCAATGCTTGGTTTAAGTTGGCAAAATTTTTGTTAATGATGGTTAATTCTCCCACAGCAATTTCGTGGGCAAAATTTAATTGTGCTTGGTGATAGGTTGCTTGGTCATATTCAAAAGCAATTACTTTGCCTCCGCGAGAGATAATTTCTCTGCTATGTCCCCCCGCACCAAAAGTAGCATCCAAATACACTGCTTTTGGCTTGACTTGTAAATAGTCAATTGCTGGTTTAAGAAGCACACTTTGATGTTGCATTACATCACAATTTTCTCACTAGTTTTTTCAATATTTTCAGTCAAACTGTCAAAGAGCCGATGATAACGCTCTGGAGACCACAACTCAATCCGGGTGAGGGCGCCAACTACTACCACTTGTTTTGTTAAGCCAGCATAGTTTTTTAAGTTGTCATTAACTGTTAGTCTGCCCAGGTTATCAATTTTTTGCCAGCTAGCATTACTGGCTAAATGGCGGATTAATGCCCGGTGATCCGCCTTCAGGTAGGAGAGCGTTGCATATTTGCTTGCCTCAGCCTGAAATGTTTCTTTGGGAAAAACAAACAGGCAGCCGTCAAGACCAGCGGTGAGGACCCAGTTTGCCGCTCTGCCACGAAAAGCTTTGGGTAGACTAAAGCGACCTTTGCTTTCTAAGCTGTGGTAAAAAGTTCCCACGAACATGTTGTTTTTTCAAAGAAATACTATCGGATATATTACCACTATTTACCACTTTGTGTCAACGGGAAATAATTTGGCCAAAATTTATCGGTTACATCAAATAAAATTAAGATAACATTTTTTCTAATTAGTCATTAAAAATCTCAGTGAATTAAGTTTTTAGCTATTTTTTAACGATAAATAGGTTATAATCAGCTCATGAGACTGTTAGTAGTAGAGGATAAAGTTCCCTTAAATAACTCTTTGAGTAAAATTTTGCGTCAGCAAGGATTTGCAGTGGATCAAGCTTTTGATGGTCAGCAAGCTATCGAGGTGATTGATGACAATTACTATAATTTGATTATTTTAGATTTAACTCTGCCACAAATAGATGGTTTGCAAGTTATCAAAACTCTGCGTGAAGACAAAATTATGGTGCCAATTTTAGTTTTAACCGCTCGGGCTTCATTAGAGCAGGTGGTGACTGGCTTAAGAGAAGGTGCCGATGATTATTTAACCAAACCTTTTGAAATTGCGGAACTTTTAGCCAGAGTGCAAGCACTTTTGCGCCGCGAAAATCGTCAAGCTTCATCTTTACTGCAGGTGGCTGATTTAAGTTTAGATACCACTACGGGTCAAGTACAGCGCTCTGGCAAAGATATTTCTTTAACTAGTACCGAATATCGCCTGCTGTGTTATTTAATGATGAAATCTAAGTGGATAGTGGGCAAGCGGGAGCTTTTAACTCATGTCTGGCAAAATGAAAATGATGTTTATGACCGAGTGGTAGATACTTATGTTTGTTTTCTGCGTCGTAAGATTGATAAAGCCTTTCCTCATTTACCTGCTTTAATTCACACCCATAAAACCCGTGGATATCAAGTGGGCTTAATTCATGAAAAACCAAAACACCACTGATTATCATTATTTGCAATTGCGTCTGGGGACAATTTTTTCTTTATGTCTTTTGGTGGTCATTGTGCTCTATAGTAGTTTACTGCTTGCTTCTCATCAACTTTTTTGGCACAACTTTGAGCGTAAAATTACCGAGCACTTTCCCTTACCTAAAAATCATTCCCCAACTTGGGGAGAAGGGCGAGATTTTTATCCTAGTCATACTTGTTTTAGTAGTGATAGTTTAATGGTTAATGGTTGGCGTCTTGATGTGCTAGCCAACAATCAGTTACCTGTTTCTCAAGTGGTGCAAGTCAATTCAGTAGAATTTTCTCGCTCTAGTCGTCGCGCTTTGATATTTTTTGATTTTCTTTTATGGAGCTTGGGTAGTGTGGGCGGTTATTTTTTTATTGGTTATTTACTTTTGCCAGTTAAAAAAGCGGCCATGTCTCAGCGTGATTTTGTGGCTAATGCTTCTCACGAATTAAAAACACCCATTACCACCATTAAAACAGAATTAATGCTTTGTCGGGGGCAGCATTTAAGTAGGAGTTTGCGTGAGAGTTTACAAGTCATTGAGCAAGAAAATAATTTTTTGGCTAATACAGTGAATAAATTATTGCTAGCGACTACTAGTAGCCGGGTGGTAGCAAGTGAATTTGCTCTTGATAGGCTGATAGCTCTTTTAGCTGCCACCATGCAAAAAAATTATCAAGCTAAAAAGTTAGTCTTTGAGTCACAATTACCAGCTAATTTGCAGATGATAAGCGATCCATTGAAGTTGAAAGAAATTTTAGTGCTGCTTTTAGATAATGCTGGTAAATATAGTTTGCCTGGTAGCAAAGTAATTATTCAAGCTCAAGTGAGCAAAAAAATGGTCTTGATTAAAGTTATTAATCAGGGTTTGGGAATTAAACCGTTAGATAGGGAATTAATTTTTCAGCGCTTTTATCGGGTGGCTGACCCCAAGGTTAGCAGTTGCGTGGGTTCTGGTTTAGGTTTGGCGATTGCCCGAGATTTAGCTACCACCCTGGCAGGTAAGCTTTATCTCTCTGATGGTAGTCCTGGGCACACTTGCTTTTGTTTACAGCTTAAGCGCTTTTATCAGTAAGCTTTAGCGCTGACTTTTGCTTTTGATAATTGCGGCCACTTGTTGCCACCAAGCTTGGTGTTTTTCTAAAAGTTGCCAATCTAGCCAAGATATTTCATTGTCTTGAGTAAAAGGATTATTATTACCGTTTTGGGTGCGCCACATTTCGTCTCCCATTAAAATCATCATTGCTCCTGGGCAAGCAGCTGTTAGCTGCAGCATTTGTAAAGCTTTTTCCTGTCGCAGGGCAATGATGGTGGGATCACTCGTTTCTCCTTCAACGCCATAATTGCAAGAGAAATTGTTAATGTTGCCGTCTTGATTATGATAGCCGTTAAGGTCATTGTGTTTTTGGGTGTAGGAAACTGTGTCTCGCAGGGTAAAGCCATCATGAGCACACACGTAATTGACTGCTAAAGTGGGATCTTTATGATAAAAGACAAATTCTGGAGCAAGTCCAGCCAAATGTGCTTGAACTTGGTCTTGTCCGCGGGCAAAGTTGACCCATTCGCGCACCCGTCTTTGCCAAGAACCACTCCATTCCAACCAACGCTCGCCACCAAATCTGCCCTCTAGTACTAAACCACTCGCGTCCCAAGGTTCGGCAATGAGTTTTAGTTGCGAGAGAATGGGGCTTTTATTAATTAGTTCCACCACGTAGGGTTCATTGACAAAGCCAAAATTAGTGTAGTAAAAAACTGCTCCCAAATCAAAGCGAAAACCATCTAAGTGGAATTCACGGGCATAATATTCGAGTGAATCGACAATCATTTTAGCGACCATGGGGTGATTGCAATTAAGAGTATTATCACAACCGGTAAAATTCATATAATAATTTTTATTTTCTTGAGAAAGTAAATAGTAATTTTGATTGTCAATCCCTCGCCATGAGAGAGTGGGGCCATTTTGGTTGGCTTCGGTGGTGTGATTAAAAACTACATCTAAGATAACTTCTAAATCTAGCTCGTGAGCTTTTTTAACTAATTTTTTAAATTCAGATAAGTAATAGTCTTGATTAGTACTAAAATAATTGGGTTGAATGGCAAAAAAAGACATTTGCGAATAACCCCAATAATTAATTAATTCTTCGCCAGCATAATTTTGGTAAGGGATGTCATCATCAAAGGCATGAATAGGCATTAATTCAATGGTAGTAATACCTAAACTTTTTAAGTAGGGAAGTTTTTCTATTAGTGCCGCAAAAGTACCGGGATGAGTAGTTTGACTTGAGGGATGTTTGGTAAAGCCGCGTACATGAAGTTCGTAAATGACGGTATTTTTAAGGGGAACATGAGGTAGTTTGTCATTTCCCCAAGAGAATAAATCATCGCCAAGCACAATGCCTCTGGCAGCGTAGGCACTGTTATCTCCAGGTAAACAGGCTTTTTCGCGGCGGTAGTGGCTTAAATCAATAGCACGGGCGTAAGGGTCGAGCAGTGCTTTGTGATGGTCAAAACGATTACCAGCAATACTGTTGTCGCCAGCAACTCTAAAGCAGTAGCGAGCACGTGGTGGCAAACCTTTAACACTCAGGTGCCAAATATTTCTAGTGCGATTTTTGCTAGGGGATAAATCGATAATATGTGAAGGGCGGCGATGTTGTGGTTTATCCCATAAAAGCAATTGTACTTTAGTAGCATTACCAGCATAAAGAGCAAAATTAACTTCATCGCCATGGCTAGTCGCCCCAAATGGTTGGTGATTGCCAGGGTCAAGTTTAAGGGGGCAGGAGAATAAATTTATCATGATTTCAGCTTTTTATTATATAATAGAGAAAGAATTAAAGGCAATAATGCAAATTAATATTTTAACTTGTGTGCCTTGCTATTTTGTTTCAGTTTTATCTAGTTCAATTTTAGCTCGAGCCATCAATCAGCAATTAGTTAAGGTGGAGGTAATTGATTTGCGCTACTTTGCTGATGGCAAGCGCAAAAAAATTGTTGATGACAGGCCTTATGGTGGTGGGGCTGGTCAAGTGCTTAAGATTGAGCCAATTGTTCGCGCAGTGGAATATTTACAAGCACAAAAATGTGCTGGGAAGATATATTTAACTTCTCCAGGAGGGCAATTATTTAAGCAACCGCAGGCTCGCCGGTGGTCAACCAAGCAGTATTTAACTTTTATTTGTGGCCATTATGAAGGGGTTGATGAGCGAGTCAAAAATTTTATTGATGGAGAAATTTCTTTAGGTGAGTTTATTTTAACTGGTGGTGAGCCAGTGGTGGCAGCTATTATTGACGCGATAGTGCGCTTAATTCCCGGAGTGTTGGGTAATCCTGAGAGTCTTAAAGAAGAGTCGTTTAATGCTAATTGTTTAGAATATCCCCAATACACCAGACCCGCAGTGTGGCGAGGTTTGAGAGTACCAGAAATTCTTCTCTCCGGTCACCAGGCTAAAATTGCTGCTTGGCGCCAATGTCAATCTCGTTTACTGCCGCCTAAAATAAATAAGCCCACAAATAAAGACTGCCAATAAAAAGTCGATAAAGACCAAAATACCAAAATGGTTTATTGGCCATTAATTTAATAAATGTGGGCGCAGTGAGTAAGGCAACTATAAAAGCCACTCCAAAACCAAACAGCATTAAGTAAATGTTACTGCTGGTTAAAAAAACACTTTGACAATTTAGTTGCTTGGAGCAAGTTTTCAGTTGACTAAATTCTTTGCTTAAATCTAACAAACTGGCTCCAGCAATAATTGGTAGTCCTAAAATAAAAGCCAATTTAGTTGCTGCCATTTTGCTCAAGCCAAAACCTCGAGCCGCAAAGCTGCAAGCTCCTGAGCGGGAAACACCGGGAATAATTGCCAGGGAATGAAAGACGCCAATTCCCATCATTTTAGGGTAAGATGTTTGCTTAATTTCATCTAAATAAGCAAGATTTTTTGGAGGTGTTTTTTTTGTCCACCAATAATCTAGCACCGAAAAAACCACTCCCATGCCAATGAGGACAATACCAGTAATATAGTTGGCATGAGCTAGGTAATTTTTGAATAAACGATAACAAATGGTGCCAATTAAAATAGTAGGAATAGTGGTAGCAATGAGTTTACCCCAAAGTTTTTTACTAGCGCAGAGATCCCGGATAAAATAAGCTAGCAGAGCACACATGGCTCCCAGTTGAATAAAAATATTAAAACTAGCAGCAAATTGTAAATCGCTAATTTGGAGAAACTTTTGAGCAAGTAAAAGATGAGCGGTAGAAGAAATAGGCAAAAATTCACTCAGTCCTTCAATTATGGCTAGTATGAACGCTTGATAATAGTTCATTAGTGAAGAGAAAAGTAAATTTTAGGTAAAAAAATTATTGCTCCAGCAAGAGCAGCAAAAACACTTGCCCACAAAACTGCTCCGGCTGCTAAGTCGCGGGGTAGTTTGGTAGCTTGATAATCAAGTTGTAAGTTGTCGCGCAAGCAGTTGCAAGTGTCCTCAACGGCAGAATTAACTAATTCTAAGCTAGGAATTAAAGCAAAAAAAACTAAAAGAATTAGCCATTCATTTAAAGTCAGCTGAAATAAAAAACCAAAGTAGCCGCAAAGTAGTAAGCTAACTAAATGAATTTTCATATTTCGCTCGTGAGCGAGGTTCCAAACAATCCCGCGCCAAGCATAAACAAAACTTGAAGATAATTTACTTGGAGTTTTTTTCATTATGGTAATTATATCATTGCTGTCACTGCTACTTTGCTGGCATTTGCAAAATACTATTGAGTCGGTTTATTTGAGCTTGAAAAGCTTAGTATATAATTATAGTATATGGTACTTTTGGTTAACCGGCGCGCCTACTTTGATTATGATATCAGCGACAAAATTGTGGCAGGAGTGGTATTAACTGGAGCAGAGGTTAAAAGTTTGCGCTCTAGGGCAGGCAGTCTTGCTGGCAGTTATGTACAAATTTTAGCTGAAGGAGTGGTGCTTTTGGGAGCGCAAATTTCGCCCTACCCTTACGCTGATAATCGTGATTACGATCCTCGCTCGACGAGAAAACTTTTACTGCGACGCAAAGAAATTTATCGTTTGAAAAAACGCTTGCAAACTGGAGGACTAAGTTTGGTGCCCATAGCTTTTATGATTAAAAACGGCAAAATTAAATTAGAAATTGGTATCGGCAAAGGTAAGAAACAATTTCAGAAGCGTCAGCAAATAAAAAAGCGAGATTTGCAAAGGCAATTAAATCGGGGTGAATATTAAATTCATCCTTGACATCCGCAAAATTTGTTATACACTAAAATAATTAGGGGTGTTAGAACATCAAATCAGAAAGGGAATATGACTAAAAGTCAGATGATTGCCATTGTTGCCAAAAAAGCTCACATGTCTAAGCGAGCTGCAGAAGAAATTATTGAAGTAATGCTGGCAGAAATGGTAGCTTCTTTAACCAAAGGAGAAAAGGTGGTGCTCTCTAATTTTGGCACTTTTTATATTAGTAAAGTTAAAGATAAACAAGTAGTCCCTTTTGGTAAAGAAGAAAAAAGACAAACTATCAAAGCTCATAAAGTGGTTAATTTCCGTCCTGGTAAAACTTTGAAAAAACAAGTTTGGTAAGGGTTAAGAAAGCATTATGGCAAATAAAAAGAAAAAAGGACCCAGACAGTTGATTGGTTTGCAGTGTAGCGAATGTCATGCTTTTGGTTATGTCACCACTTATAATCGCAATAATGAGATTGCTAAAAAGCAGGCTGGAGAAAAAGAATCTTTTCCTTTAAGTAAGTATTGCAAACAATGTCGCAAACATACTCTGCATAAAACCATGAAGAAATTAAAATAGTAGTTTAGTGAGGCTTTTTAGAGCTTGAGAAGGGGAGGAGTGGGACAATTTTTTCAAGTAGCAATTGATGGGCCGGTAGCCGCAGGCAAGGGTACTCTGGCCAGACTGTTAGCAGAGAAACTGCATTTTCTTTATCTTGATACGGGAGCGATGTACCGCGCTGCTACTTTGCTTTTTTTGCGCTCCGGTCAAGAAATTAGCGAGGGTAATCAAGCTGCCTTAGTAGATTTACTGCAAAAGTCGTCAATTGAGTTGCAAAGTAATCCTAAAAAAAGTGGCAGTTGGCAAACTCAAATTTTTTTGCAACAAGAAGATGTGTCTGAGGCAATTCGCTCTCCTGAAGTTGACACTTGGGTGTCACAGGTAGCCGCTTTGCCACAAATTAGGAAAGTTTTAGTTGCTAAGCAACAACAATTAGCTGCTCATCAGGATATTGTGATGGAAGGCAGAGATATTACTACTCGGGTGCTACCCAAAGCACAAGTAAAAATTTATTTAACTGCTTCGCTAACTGAGCGGGCTCGGCGTCGTTTTGCTCAACTACAAAAAACTCATCCCAACTTAACTCTCGCTCAAGTAAAAAAACAAATTGTACAAAGAGATAAGCTAGATAGCAGTCGCGCTAGCGACCCTCTGCAAATCAGCGCTGATGCTGTGGTGGTAGATACCACTAATTTAAGGGTGACGGCGGCAGTGGATCAGCTGGTGGCACTGGTTGCACATCAGCGTGAGAAATCTCATCTAACATCTCAATAAAATTACGTTCATTTTTTACTAAGGGGCGCAGCTGAAGTTGTTTGTGAACGCGCTGGTATTTAATGCTAACTTCATTGCTTAAATCTTCAGTTAAACCAATTCCCTCAGGCAAAAAACCATTTTTTTGTGCCTTGAGATTATAAGTACCTGGTTTTAAGTGAAAAGAATATTTGCCTTTTTTGTCGGTAATGCACATAGAGCGCATTTTGCGATCACTGTTAGCGCTGCTACTTACCGATACTACCGCGTCATTTATACCCACGCCATTAGCATCAACTACTTTACCAACCAAATTGGGAGTATGAATTAAAGATAAAGCTCTAGCCCCCACAAAAATAGCATAAACGCAGCTAAGCACCACAAAACCCCAGTGCTTGGTTGAATAAATTCCTAAGACAGAGAAGGTTAACATCAAAGCTTCAAAGTAGCCTTGCTTTTTACCTATTGATTTCCATTTTTGCCAAAATAAATCACTCATTTTGAAACGGTGCTTGGCATAATTTGTCTCTGAGAGAGTTTGATCTAGGGGAATGGTGGGGTAAATACTTTGCCAACTATGCCTAACGCGTACTACTTCGCCTTTATAAAAATCATCACGTGGCAAAATGGTGGGACGAATATTTCTGGTAGGAAAAAAATAATTTTGTTTGTTGGCAGTGACGCGATACATCCCTTTGGGAACAATAATTTCATCATACACTCCATAAACATCAGAAACACTAGTGACAGTAATTTCATGACCAACCCGGTCACGACCTCTAGCTGTAATTAAGGCAAAAGGAATACCTTGATTAGTGTGGGTATCATAAACATAACCAGTGCGCCGCAATTTGAGCTTATCACGCCAATTTACTCTGGCAGCAAAATGACCTCCTTTGGCAAAGAGCATGTCGAGCACAAAAATGGTAGCAAAAAAAAGCCCAAACAAAATTGTTCCCAAGCCCACTAAGACACTAATAATTAATTGTTGATGGGCTTTCATGGCACTTAAAAAACTATTCCAGGGAGTTTCCCAATCAAAGCCGCGAGCCACTCTAAAATTTGTTAGACCACTTTGCATGATGGCATTGCCATTTTGGTCAAGGCCTTCTACCTGCCAACTGTGAGTACCAGGTTTTAACTTAGCAATTAAATTCAGACTATAATCACCAGTAGAGTTGCGGCGTAAAATATAGTTGGTGGTAATTTGATTTTGATTAGCAATGTTGGTTAAAAAAACCTGCCCATCAAGTTTTAGGGTAAAGCTTTTAACTTGTTCTTGCTGCTGGGGAGACATCTGCCAGTTTAAGGTATTACTATAGCGACCAAGTTGCTCTGACCAGGCTGCTTGTGCTGGGAAAGTGGCCAAAGTGCTACTGAGTAAAAAAGTCAGTAAAAAAAGTTTGAGTTTATTCATAAAGTTTTTTATTTTTTAATTTAATGATTAAAGTGATGGTTAAAATTAAAGTTAACAGTAAAATAATGAGTACTGTTAAAGGATGAGTACAAATTTGCTCCTTTACCCATTGGGATCCAAAAGTAATGATGTCTAAAAGATACCCTTTTTCTTTTAATTTGACAACTGTCTTGTTTTGAGTGGTGCAAAATTTAACTTCTTGGGGACAGGTGGTTTGGTCTTTTTCTAAACGGTAGCAGCATTCTCCGGAGCGCTGGCAAGCTAAAAGTGAGCCAGTGTAGCAGGCAAGACTGCTGTCGCGCCAAGCGTATAAGGCAGTTTCGCTGCTGCATTCATGAGCTGCTCGCTCTAAACAAGAGTGATTATCATCTAACTCGTCTGGTGGCTTAAAATAGCAATTTTTGCCCGTCTGAGCACAAGTAGCGAGCGAACCTTGAGCGCAAGTATGCTCACTAGTACACCAAAAATATGTTAGGGTGGGAGGATTGCCGCCACAGTCACTGGTGGCATTTTGTAAACAAGCCTGCTCGGAGGCAAAATAGCAATTTTTTCCAGCTTGAAGGCAATCAGCTAAAGTTCCCTGTATGCATTGAGCCTGATTAGTACAAAAAAAATAATTGCCTAAATTACCTGGTAATTGGCGCCAGCGAGATGAAGTTGAATAAGTTTTAGTCCCACTGCAGTCTAAAACACTAATGGCAAATTGATGCCAATCACTTGCACTTAAAGGGTCGTTGTAATTCAAGTTAAGGTTTTGTCCATTAATATGCAAGTGCTTTTTTTTGAAGTTTAATTCGTAGCGAACAGTGTGGTTGTGGCAAGAACCATTTGCTAAATGATGTACGCGCAGACGATAGTCAGGTGTTTGTATACTTTGGTTGGGAAGAGTTAAAATTTGTTTGCCATTAAAAATAAAAGCTACCTGGGTAATTTCATTCTCTTGAGCGCAAATATCCCAAATAAAAAGTAAATCTTGTTCATTGGGAGCACTGACAACACTATTGTTTTCAGGGCTAATGATGATAGGAATTAAGCCTGTGCTAGTACACTTAGCACTTGGAGTTGATAGGAGCGGCAAATTAAAATCGTGAGTACAACCGTGATAATCGTGTAAGCGAATTTGGAGCAAGCTTGACTGACTGCTATTATTCTCAGCTAGGGAAGTGGGTAATTGAATAATAGTTTGCTCTTGTTGCTGGTCAATTTGATAATCAGAGTGCTGCTGGCTTTGTAGGGAAACATTACTGGCAAGAACTTGTCCATTAATTTTTAAGTACTCCAAACTAGAGGGTTGTTGAGACAAAGGGTAAGTGAGTGTCAAACTCAGCTGGTGTGGATTGGGGGTTAGATAAGCTGTAATTTTATTGTCGTTGCATTGCCGTCCCCATCGACAATACTGATGGGGCAAATAATCAAAGCTGTAAGTATGCGCATTTAAAGTACTTGTTTCCTGAAGATAATTTTCTCCAGTTACTGACCAAGAAAATTTTCCCGCTAACAAAGGGGAGTGTAGCTGCAAATAGACAATGTCGCCTTGTTGCCAAGTGCGAAAATCACTCGCAATATTTCCTGGAGTAAATTCTTTAGTGAAATTAAAATTATCCTGATGAGGAAAACTGCCATCACTCTCTTGCAGACTCCCGTTTAAAGTAAAGGTGTAAGTAGCTAGACTGCTAGTGCCACTAGCTTCCTGCCAAGAAAAAACTGCCACCGGGTCGCATAAGTGAGCTTGGTTGGCTGGAGTTAGTAAGGTGGGATTGAGCGACTGGTCAGCTTGTTGATGAGAGGCGATGGTTTGGAAAGTGATTTTTTCAGTGGCAGCGGAGTGGGCAGTTGTTAGAGATGCTGTTAGTAGCAAAGATAAGAGCATTCCACCACAAATGAAAAATTTTTTCATGATTAAAAGTCAAATTAATGCCGAGGAGTGTCAAAATGCACTCTACACCTTGACTAATTTTAGCCTAAAACCAATCTCTTGACAAGTGTTGTTTCAGTCTTTAAGATGATTTTGCAGATGAAAAAAATTATTGTTGGTTTGGGTAATCCCGGGCAATGTTTTGCCACTACACGGCATAATGCTGGAGCCCTTTTGGTGGAATTTTTGCGCCAGTGGCAACGCTTACCCAATTTTGTCACTCACAAAACAGCTAAATCTTTAATGACTAAAGGTAATATTGCTGGCAGAGAAGTTTTTTTGCTTTTACCCCAAACTTATATGAATATGTCGGGAGAAGCAGTGGGCAAAGTTTTGCGCTATTATCAACTAGCTGCTGATAATTTGTTACTAGTTTATGATGATTTAGATTTGCCTTTGGGTAAATATCTTTTTTCCACCAAGACTCCCAAAGTTCATCAGGGAGTTTTAAGTGTGCAAGCTGCTTTGGGTCAGCAATCTTTTACTTCGCTACGCTTGGGTATTGATGAGCGGGAGCGACCCACTCGAATTGCTGGTGGCGATTATGTGCTGAGTAATTTTACCAAAGAGCAGCTGCAGTTTTTAGAACAGCAGCTTTTTCCTCAGGTTTGTTTAGAAGTGGTGTCGCAATGGCTTTAGAAAGACTCTCAGCTAGTCTTGATGTCAAGCGTTATCAGCGTCCAGTAGAAGTTAATAAGTATGTTTCCACTCCAGAACAGCTTTTAGCTTTACGCCTAGCAGCTAGTTTAGATGATAGAGAACACAAGAGGCTTTATTTACATTGGGCCAAGCATTTGCAAGCTGGTTTATTGGAAGAAGCCCTTAGTTTTGCCCTTGACGCTCATGCCCAAAACAAAGGAGCACTTTTTGCTTGGAAGCTCAAACAATTGCGTCAGCAATGGTTAGCGGAGGGTAAAAATCCACAAAGAAAGGTAGTGAAGGGGACTGGGAAAAAAAAGCCCTTAAGTATGGGAGAACAACAAGGTTTATTTTTTTAATGAGGAAATTTATTGAGCTAGTTTTATTGCCTCATTATAGCTTAAATTTAAGTATACGCCCATGAGCTTTTTCGCTGTGATATAATTTTATCGGTTAGAGACTTTGAGCGCTTTGGCAAAATTGGTGTATCGGTAGCACGAGTCCTTCCCAAGGACTAAGGGCGGGTTCGACTCCCGTATTTTGCTCCCTATAAAAATTCTTTAAGACGCTGCATAATCATTTGGCGATGACAGTGGGTGATGTCTGGTTCAAAACACAGTAAAGTGACGTGTTGATTTTTTTTCTCAGCTTGTTTAACTAATTCCGCTAAAGCCTGAATAACGGCTTGATTATCTCGCGCTTGTTGTTCAGCGCGGTATTTGCTTTGGAATTCTTCCCAGCTCATTTGGTGATTGATAACATATTGTTCCACCAATTTGCGACTAGGCGCCAAACAAGGCAGCCAGAGGTCAAATTCATACTCAGGGTGAATGCTATTCATCACACAAACTCTAATGCCATCAGCGGCAGTTTTGGGTAAAAGAATACTTTTATTCTTTAACATGGTTAACCACACTTTCTAACCAATGCCAATTATCAATAATAAAATCGTAAGCACCGGGGTAGATTTGTTTGAGCACATGAGGTGAATAACCAACTGCAACTCCAAAAATTATTTGTTTTAAAAGTTTTTTTGTTTCTTGGTCGAGCATAATTTTTTTACTTAAATCAACGTGGCGGTGATTAAGTTCGACATTTTGCACATAATCACCTTTAATTAAAACTGGGAGTGAAAGTCCAGCAGCAATATCGGTAAAGTTGAGGGTACTTAGTCCATTGCTGCTGTAAGCTTTGGAGCTATAAAACTGCTGGAAGCGCTGCAGATAGTTTTCCAAGCCTTTATCACTGGCAAGTTCTCTAAGGCGGTCGGCACGTAAAACAACTTTAATTTCTTGATAATGTTTAGTTTCTATGGGAGAACTTTCATTTTTTTGGTATTGGAGAATTTGCGAGCCAGCAAAAACTTTATACATTTTGCTGCTAGATTTATGCAAATGATAAAAAGTTTCTTGCAAGCGTTCTTGATTTTTAGGTTTGCCTTGGCTAACAAATTCGTCGCTAGTGGCACTAATTGGTTTACCAGTGGCGGTTAGGACATCGGCAGCAATCACATCGTAAACACCTGCATAGGCAATAATAGCATTGATAACCTCTTGTAAAGCTTGACTGGCTAAAGGTGCTGTTTCTTGTTGTTTGAGTGTAGCTTGCAGTAGGTTCACCAAGTAATCAATTTTGTTTTTTGCTACCAGCATGGTATCGGGACTATCGAGCTCATTTTCTGGTCCAGGGTGGCTTTTTAAGTCAATTTTTGGCAGTTGGGCTAAAGCTAAATTGCGTCTTTTAGAAGTGGTGGCACTAATGAGCAATTGTTTTTCTTTTTCCATAATTTATTGCCTGTCGCTAAAGCGCAAACTCGCCACCAATTGTTCAAATTGATTGAAGGTGGCTTGGTATTCCTCTGGAGGATGGTTTTGTTCTAAAAGTTCTAAAAGATGACTGTTGGTGTCGGTTAATTTGCCATAGTCGCAAGTTACTGCTAAGTAGTAGTAATAAAAAGGAAATACCGCGGTAGTGGTGAGATGATTTTCTTCACTGCTAACTGTAGTTAACTGATGAAAAATCTTGCCTTTAACTCCAGCAATGTCAATACGATTGTTTACTTGACTAGAGCTGGTAGCTACCAGTTGCCCATAGATATCGGCTGGAAAATTCAGCTGTGGTCCAAGGGTAGCTTTACCTATCCACTGATAGGGAGCATATTCTAAATAAAAATGTCCTCCATCCTGAGGTTGCAGGAGAAAAACTGTTTTAGCAGCTACATCTGCTAATGAATTAAGGCGTGAAGTCTCATTAACTAGCAACTGGCTTGTCCAACTGGTGGGAACATTAATTTCTTTAAGGCGTAGTTTATCTAAGTAATTAGCTAAAGTGTCATTATGGTGGGAAACTAAATTAGGGCGAGTAGCACTAATTGATGCAGTGGCAGGGGTGGTGACTGCAGAGGGATATTTTTTGGCTAAAAGTTGGGCGAGGAAATTGGTAAAATCAGGAAAAAAAGTAATCTCGGCACCTAAAGTTTGTCCTCGATAAAGAACATAAGCATGATTGATAACTAAAGGTTCTTCTTTGGTAGTAGAGATGTCAATTATTACCCTGTCTTCATCTAAGTGAAAAACTAGTTGTTCATTGCTTGGTAGGGCAACTTTGCCACTTAAAGGGGTAAATAAAGCCTCATTTTTAAGAGTACTTATAATATAAGTTTTAGTTAACTGATTATCAATGGGTGTTATTTCTCCACGGTATTGCATGGTGATGGTAGTAGCTTGCAGTAAGCGCTGGCGTTCTTTTTGATAATCTGTGTGGGGGGCTTGCTTGAGTGTTAGCTCATTGTGATTGTTGGTGAGTGGTTTTTTTTCAGTTGAGTATAAATATAAAAAAATACTAAAAAATATGACGGCAAAAATGATGCAGATAATTAGGAGAACTTTACTCAAAGAGAATTTACTTTTCATTGCTGTCATTATTATAGCAAACCTTTTTTGCCTGTTAATTATCTCTCCATAAACGCTGGAGGCAACTGAGATTGTATTTATCTTTTAATTCTTGATTGCCAGTTTCTGCTAATTCTTTGTCTTGTAGTAGTTGGACTCGATTAGAACATTCAGCTTGACTATTAAATGGAGGTAAATTTTCTAAAAAATATTTGTCTTGGGTATTTTTATCAGTGGCGACCACTACCCATTTTATTTTGCCGCTACTGCTAGCAGGAGTGGCAGCTGCAGCTGAGGCGGGAACATTTTTTGTTTGCTGAAGGTGGTGTTGAGCAAGTAAATCTTGAGCTTGCTTGATATAATCATCCAAAACTTGATGGTGCTCATTTAAGGTTTGATGTTGGTTTTGTTTTTGGCAGTATATGTGCCAGTTAGCAAAATCAGCAGTTTGTTTAATAGCAGCTGCTATTTGCCAAAATTGCTGAATTTTTTCTTGGCATAATTTTTGACTGCGATAAATACCAGCAGAGAGAGTTCCCTCTTGAGGAGAATAAATAAAAGCTAAGTAATTACTGGGTATGGTCTCACTCCTAAAAGCATAAGGGTTGATTTCTTGGCCTAAGTAATTGCGGTCCCATGGTTTTGCCCAGTCCCAATTCCAATATATTTGGAGTAAGAATAACAAACTAATGCCAATGATTAGGGTTCTTTTAATCACAGTTGATTATAGCATTAAATCTCTTGCTATTGATATTCCTGTAGGCTATAATCAGTGATAATGACGGTTAAAAAAAGAAGTTATTTTGCCTGGGTTGTTGTGGTTTTATTGCTGATAGGCGCTGTAGGAGTTTGGTATTATCGTTCAGATAGTTTCCTGTTGCGCGCTTTGGTTACCCTGCCTAATCAAGCTGATAAATTGGCCTCTTTGCCAGAGACAGATTTATCTTCTGGCAGTTTATCTATTTTTGCTCATCATCCTGTGATGGCTGTGGAACCAGCTTTGTATCCGGTAGCGAAAACTTTAATTAATCATGCTTATTTGGGTATGAGTGAGAGTGAAAAACAATCTTTACTCCAAAAACAAGATACCACTACCGCTCTGCAAGCTTTATCAACTGGAGAAGTTGATTTAGCCTTAATTAGTGAACCTAATCCTGAAGATTTAGCTAGGGCGTCTGCTAAAAGTCAGGTGCATTTGCAATTATTAGCTAAAGATGCAGTGATATTTTTAGCTCCCCAAAGGCAAACTTTAAGTAACCTGACCATTTCTCAAGCAGTGGCAAAAATGTCATCAAATCGTTGGCAAGCTTATCAGTGGTTGGATGAAAATGAGCGCCAAACTTATAGGCTTTTATCAGTTGCTAATATTTATCCCAGCTGGGAAAGTATTCAGAGTGATAATTATCCCTTAATTGTTAATATTTACGCTGCTTATACTAAGGCAGATAATATTTATGTGCAACAAGTGCGTGATTTTTTTCTTTCCGTTCAGGGTCAAAAGCTTTTAAGTGATTACAAATTTGTCAGTATTAATCGCTAATTACCATACAATTGGTTTCAAGCCGTGTTGGCATAAAAAAGCATTAGCTTGGGAAAAATGTTTGCAGCCAAAAAAACCCCGATGAGCAGAAAAAGGTGAGGGGTGAGCAGCTTGCAACACTAAATGTGGCGGGGTACTAATGAGTGATGCTTTAGTTTGGGCGTCTCTACCCCAGAGCATAAAAACTATTGGTTGTTTTCTTTGCGCTAAAATGGTCACAATTTTGGTAGTAAATTGCTCCCAACCCTTATGACGATGGGAACCGGGTGAATTTTGTTTAACAGTTAAGGTATTGTTAAGCAGCAAGACCCCCTGTTGGCTCCAGGAAGTTAAGCAGCCATTGTGGTGGCAGCACTCTCCACAATCGGTTTTAATTTCTTGAAAAATATTTTGTAGCGATGGTGGTAAAGGAACATGAGGTGAGACTGAAAAAGCCAAACCATGAGCCTGACCTTTGCCATGGTAAGGATCTTGGCCTAAGATAACTACTTTAATTTGCTCCAGCGGGGTAGCAAAAGCACTAAAAACTTGCTGCTTGGGTGGAAAAATAGTCTCATTTTGATAAGCTTTTTTGAGAAAATTAGCTAAAGAGAGAAAATATGGTTGTTTAAATTCTTTTTGTAAGTATGGTTGCCAAGAAGCATGAATACAACTCATAAATATTTTTCTATGGCTACTGGATAATTCCAATTAGCTAAACTTTCTTCTCCGGGGGTATTCAGACGCCAGCTCTCACCGTGCCAATCTTGCCAAGGAACAATAATGAGTTTAGCCTTTTGTTGGAGAACATGCTCTCTTAAAGCGGTGGCCAATTTTTTATCGCTTAGGTTAGGGGGTAAGTGGTTAACTTTAGCTAAATTTGTTTTTACTTTTGGGTTGAGTGACTTCACCCAAGGAAATAAAGGCAGAGTATCGTGAGTAGAAGTACAAAGCACTTTATTGGCAGTTTTTTGGGGAAATTTTAATTTAATGTGTCCTGTTTTGCTGTTAGCTGCTTGCTGGTCTAAATTAACACTCAGGGTTAAAACTTCAATTCCAGCCACAGCATATTTTTTCATAAATTGTTCTAGCCTCATGCTCTCACTGGCTAAATCTTCAAAATAAATACCTAAATTAAGTTTTTGGGCTTGCATTAAAATAGCTAAAATAGCACTTTCACCTGGACCGGGAACTTTTTTGCTCCAATGTGGGTTTTTAAGTGACATCATGCCATAGCGAAAAAAACCATTAGCATGATCTAAGCGCACTAAGTCAAAAAAATTAGCTAAAAATTTTAAGCGGGTGTTAAAAATTGCCACAATCTCATCGGGTTTGCTGCCTGCCCAATTATATAAAGGATGACCCCAGTATTGTGCGGCAAAAGGCTCATCTTTGCTTGATGGTACTCCCGATTGGAGAATTAATTCACCTGTTTTAGGGAGCATAAATAATTCTTGATGTGACCATACCAGCGAACTTTCTCTGCCCAAGTAAAAGGGTAAGTCGCCTAAAAGTAATTGTCCGGATGCTGCGGCAGCTTTTTTTAGTTGCAGTAATTGATTGGTTAAAAAATATTGCTCTTGCAGATATACTTCAATTCTTTTTGCCAATTCTTGTCTTTTCAGATTTACCGCATGGTGATTATAGCTGGCAATTTCTTCTGGCCATTGCCACCAGCAAATAGTTTGGTAGTGCTCAGATAAGGCTTGATAAAGAGCAAAATCTAGCAACCAATCTTGATTGGCAGAGAGAAAATCATGGTAAGTTAACAGCCAAGTGCGGTATTTTTGTGGAACTTGATGATCATAAAAAAAAGACGCTACTCCAATGCCTTGGTTGCGGTATGGTTGCTCAATTGGCCCAGAAATAGGTAGCATTTGCCAGCCCTGTTGATGAGTTTTATCCAACCAGCAAAGAAAATCTATGGCACCTTGAAATCCTGGTAAACTGCTTAAAGGCAATAAAGTGGCAACAGGAGTTGACATATGCTCATTATACCCTTTATCAAAGAAAAGTTTGTCTTAATGAAGTTTTTGTTGAGGTAAAATTACTCTTTAGAGGGTGAGTCTTTTAAGGCTAATAAATTGCCCTGAATAAATAAATCTAGGTCGCCATCTAAAACAGCGCTGGTATTGCTGGTTTCAATTCCACTCCTGGTATCTTTAACTAGTTGGTAGGGGTGCAGGACATAGTTTCTAATTTGTGTGCCCCAGCTAGCCATAGTTTGTCCCGCTTTTAAGTCTTTAATCTCTTTGGCTTTTTGCTCTGCTTTCATTAGGGCTAATTTGCCTTTAAGAATTTGCAGCGCTCTGACTTTGTTTTGCTCTTGTGAGCGCTCTTGGCGACATTTTACCGTGAGGTTTAAGGGTAAATAAGTTAACTCCACTGCGGTATTAACTTTATTTACATTTTGCCCTCCTGCTCCTCCAGAGCGAGAAAAGTGCCACGCTAAATCATCATTGCTTATCTCAATGCTGTGATCATCGCTTCTAAAAAGTGGTAAAGTCTCTACTAGGGCAAAAGAAGTTTGGCGCAAATTGTCAGCATTAAATGGCGACAATCTGACTAGTCGGTGAGTGCCAGCTTCACCTTTGAGCATGCCGTAAGCATATTTGGCATCAACTTCAAAACTGATTGATTTAATGCCTGCTTCATCGCCGCGTGATTGGCTAATTAATTGATGTTTCCAACCGCTTCTCTCAAAATAGCGCTGATAAGAGCGGGAGAGGATTTGTGCCCAATCCATGGCTTCGGTGCCCCCTTGTCCAGCATGAATACTAAAAATGGCTCCCAAGCTGTCGTATTTGCCATTGAGATATTTTTGCAGTTGCAACCTTTTAATTTGTTGGACAAGTTTTTGTGCTGTTGATTGCAATTGATTTTGGTAGGTGGCCTTCTCTCCTTCTTGAGCGAGTAAAAATTCAATGGTTTTGATTTCTTCAATGCTATCTTGAAGCTGCCTTGCTTGCTCCAGCTGAACTTGCAAGTCACCGATTTGGCGCATAACTTTGCTTGCCTGAGGTTGTTGCCAAAAATCAGCGATTAAAGTTTGCTCTTCGAGTTCTTGAAGATGTGTTTGCAGTTGTGGCAAATTATAACCTGACCACAAGTTTTCTGCTTGAGAAAGCAATTGAGCAATCTGTTTAGCGTCCAACATAATTTGATGAATGAGGAATTAAAATTTACCTCGAGCGACAAAAGCTTCTTCATCACCCATGATCATCATTCTCTTGCCATACATAATTTCCATAATAAAAGGATCGCGTCTTTGTTTGCGGAACTTAAATTCTTTTTCATCAAAAACAGTGAAATTAATTTCTCTGCCTAGTCTTTTTTCTTCTTCTTTAAGGAGAACTTCTAGCTCTGGAACTACTATCTCACCAACAATCAGCACATCTAAATCATCGCTTTTGGGTTCTCGATTAAAAAAATGACTGGTAAAAACTACGTAATCAATCTTACCCAGTTTGCGCTTAAAACGACGAATTTTTTTACCCAAACCTGTTTCCTTAAAAATTAAGGCTTGCAGTTCGGGAAAAAAAACATAGGCTTTGTTAGCGCTAAAGTATTGGCGATTACCGCGGTTTTCGCTCAGCAGTGCCCCAGCTTTGGTTAAATGAAGCAATTCACGGCGCACCGCATTGATTTCTTCACTTACTAATCTAGTTGCTTCTCTAATATAATAGAGTTCATTAGCATTGGTAAAAAACAACTCCAAAATTTTGACCCTAACTCTGCTAGTAATCAAATCTTGTAGTTTTGCCATTTTAATAAGTTACTTTGTTACCGATTTTAATCACTGAAACCCACACTTTACCTGGTTGTAGTGGTTTAGAAAAAGTTAATTCGCTCTCACGAGTTTTCTTTTCCCAGGTAATTGGAGTGGCACTGCCGCCGCTAAAAAGAATTCCTTCGCCTTTGCCAATGACATCATACATCATGTGTTTAACTTCATTTAAGGGACCTCTTTCTTTGGCAAACATCACCACCACATTGCGGAAAGCTAGGGGAGCGTCACTGTTTAAGTCTTTTTGGACTACTTTGCCATTGCTGCGTATATAGGCATTACTATCTTTATCATATTTCCAGCTCACCTCAAATCCAGGTGTGCCCCAAAAATCATAACTAACTGTTTGCTCACTGCCTGATGGAGTCATTTCAGCAAAATCCCAACCGGTGTAGCCTTTAGCCCAATCAGTGCCAGGTACAGTAGTTTTTTTCACCACTGTATCAGGAGACATATTAGTCCAGCCACGTTTCTTTGCTACTGCCCAAAGTTTCTCGGTGGTGGTGGTCATGGTGTGTTCAGTGGCTATTTCTTTGCCAGGAATACGATTGTAGTCACGAATGAAAGTGGGGTAACCTACAGAGAATTGATTAATATCATTGTTTTGCGCCCAACCATAACTTTCAATTTGATTAAGGGCATGTGTCTCCGGAGTGCTGTCATCATTGGCACCACCAACATGCACATACATTGGCCGGTTAAAGCCAGAAGCTAAATTAATGTAATAAGTTCGTGCGGAGCGAATGGGGGCTAAAAGCACATCGTCTTTTTGGGCATCACAATAATACATTGCCATAAAACGGGTAATCCCTCCCTCAGCTACTAGTTCGAACACAATATCTGCTTTAGAAAGACCAGATTGAGGTCTGGCGTCTTGTGAGTTTTCAATCATCACTGCCAGGGGACGTCTTTGCTGCCAGGCTTGTTTTTCTACTGTGGTATATTTTTCGCCATTTAAAGGACAAGCCTCGGTACGAGCCATGCTAGAGTCAATTTGCAGCAAACTGCCTTCGGTTTCATGCTTACTATTTTCTGCTTGTTTCTCTGTATTTTGATTGTCGGCAACAACCGTTAATTTAGGTTTGAAAATAAATTTACCTGCAGTAAAGCTAACTATTAAAAGTAGCAAGGGAATAACATAGTAAAACTTACTCTCTTTTTTAACTGGTTGACTGGGTATAGGTCTTAAAATTTGCATCGGATTTGTCCTTTCCTAGTTTGTCAGGAAATAAACTGTTATTAACACTGCGCTCACTACGATTGTAGCTAAACCTGTACGTTGTAAATCGCGCCAATAAATTTTTGGTGAGAAACCAAAAAAATCAAACTCCTCAATTGTATCATTTTTTTCCTCAGCTGTCACTTGAGCTGGAGAGTTAGTTGACGGTGATTGTCTTAAAGACTTTTTAGTTTTCTTTTTTTTGTAACGAGTAGCTCGCTGTCCCATAAGTACTTTCTAAAATTAAGAAAAAATGCGCCAAATATCATTACCAGTAATTAAAATGGTTAAAATAATTAAAAAAACTATCCCAGCATAATTAATGCCACTTTCAATTTTGGCAATTCTGCTGCGTCCACAAATTTTTTCTAAAATAATCAGTAGCAGATGCCCGCCATCGACTGCGGGAATAGGTAGTAGATTAATTAATCCTAGATTAAGAGATAGTAGAGCAGTAAATTGAATAATAGCTAAAAAACCTGCTGCAAAAGTTTGCTGCCGAGTTAATTCACTCACAATTCCTACCGGTCCCATGATAGCTAATTGACTATGAGATTGTTTGTGAAAAAGTTTTCCTACGGTGCGTCCAATTTCACCCAACATACTGGTAGATAAAAACAAAGCCTGTTTGCTACCATAATAAATGCTTTTAGGTAAATGTTGCCACCAGGGCAAATGGTAAAACTGAATATTACTAAGTATCACGCCTAAAGCCCCACTGCCAGGGGGACGCTGTTGCATAGTTCTCACATATACGTAATACTCTTTTGGGGTGCCGGTACATTTGCCACCCTGGCACGCGTCAATTAAAGTTAGTTTTAAGTGTTCACCTTGATGTTGATTAATAAATTCAATGGTAGCAGCAATATCTTGGGGAGTAAATTGCTCATTATTTTCTGCGGTAATTAGGGCAATTTTACTCTCTGCCATTAGTTGTGCTTGTTCTGCTGGTGAGCCTGGCTCTAAAGCTTGAATATAAACACTGCCCTCATCGCTTTGAGGAATACCCAATTGGCAGAAAACCAGCATAAAAATTAAACAAGCTAAAAGTAAATTCATCACTGGTCCGGCGAGAATCACCACAATGCGTTGCCAAGCTTTAAAACAATAAAAAGCTGGTACATCCTTTTGGCAAGCGGTTGGCTTTTGTGGTTCGGCTTCTTGACCAATCAGAGAACAGTATCCTCCCAAAGGCAGGGCATTGAGCACAAAATCGGTGTTCCACCAGTGACCTAGCTGGCATAATTTGGGCGGCATGCCAATGCCAAATTCGCTCACTCCCATGCCAAAATATTTAGCCGCCAAAAAATGACCCAATTCATGGATAATGACTAAAACTGAGAGGATAAGAATAAAAACAATAATAGTGATGATAGCCATAGTAGTTAAATTTTTAGCAAAGCGGCTTTTTTGTCAGCCTCCATTTGTTCAATGTTTTCATTAGCTTTTTTCACTTGTGTTTCTAAATTTTCTAGGTTTGCTTTAATATCATCTTCACTGATGTTGGTATTACCTTTTTGCCCCACAATTTCTTTTTTAATTTCGCTTCTGAGGGTGCGCAACATTACCTTGCCTTCTTCAATTTTTTCACTTAAAATTTTCACCAGTTGAGCCCGATTTTCACCAGTTAAAGGGGGGACATTCAGGCGAATAATTTTACCATCCACCACTGGATGTAAATTAATCCCCGCTTGATTGATAGCATGTTCGATAGCGGCCAGTAAGCTTTCATCCCAAGGAGAAATAATCAGTAAGGTGGGGTCAGCCACACTAATGGTAGCTAATTCGGCAATTTTCATTTGGGTGCCATAAGCTTCAGCGCGCACATTATCAAGCAAGCTTGGGTTAGCCCCTCCAGTTCTAATGGCAGCTAATTCAGTTTGTAAATGCTTGATAAGTTTGTCGACACCTTGATGAAATTTGGTAAAATCGTACATGAACCCTTTCTGAAAGCTCGCTGATATCTACCCCAATTATATCAAACAAGCTTGATATTGGGTGAAGAAAATTTCTAGCTCATCTCGCCGGAAATAATTTCGGTGGGGGGCATGAGCAGCTTGGGCTTTTCTTTTTTGCGTTGAAATTTTTTGGCAATATTAACTAAAATTTGCATTTCGGCAATGTGAAAAATTTTAGATAACAGGATATAAACACTGAGACCAATGATGGAAGTTATCCCAGTTAAAGCTAAAAGAGGAATAACTTTGGTGGTGTTAAAAACTAGAGTGTCAAGTGATTTGTAAGGAATATAAAGGCTCACGGCCATAATGGCAGCAATGGCATAAATTTTGATTTGTTCTAAAATAAAACTAAAAGTTAAAAGTTTTTTAACTTTAAAACTCAGCAGGAGGAGATATAAACAAGCTTCTAAAATGCCACAGGCAGCAATAGTAATGGCAATACCAGTTAATTGATGGCTGTCTTGACGAATAGCTAAGGCTGCACCAATAAAAAATACGCAACTGGTAAAAAGAGAAATTAAAAAAGGAGTCACGGTATCTGAAAGAGCATGAAAACTGCGCACTAAAAGATGAAAAATAGCTTGAGCGGGAATAGATAAGGCCATAATCGCCACCATTTTAGCTACCTCTATAGTTAATTCCCAGGGAAAATTTCTGGTTCCAAAAACTAAACGAACTACAGGTAAGCGCAAAATTAACAGCAACACCGCTGCTGGACAAGCTAAATAAACAATTTGATTGAGAGATTGCAGGAGGGTTTTTTTAAATAAAGAAATATTACTTGGTTGAGAAAGGTCAGCTAAAAATGGCAAAGCAGCTTGAGCAATAGGTACTCCTATAAAGCGAACAGGCATAATAATGAGTGAGCGGGCTAAAATTAAAATAGTGTAACCAATCCCATTGACACTAGTGACAAAATAAGACAAACCAAAGTTTTGAATTTCATTGATACCTAAAGTGAGAGTTCTGGCTGGCATCAGTGAGAAAAGTTTTTTTACTTCTATCATTTGCCACTGGAGACTAAATTGGTAGCGCCAGCCTAAATGATAGACAAAGGGGAGCTGGATAATCATGTGTAAAAAAGCACCTAAAATCACTCCTAGACCAGCAGCATAAATACCCAAACTGGAGTGAAAAAGATATGTCCCGGTGACAATCCCAGCATTATAGAATAAAGGCACTATGGCTGGGACAATAAAACGCTGGTAGCTTTGCAGCATTCCAGAAAAAAAACTCGAGATAGCAAAAAAGAATTGTCCCACCATCATAATTCTGGTGAGAGTAATAACGATTTCTATTTGGGTGTGATTATAAGCATCGCCAATACGCCAAGCTGTTAGTTCTGGGGCAAAAATAAAAATCAGTACACAGGCAAGTAGAAAAAAAAGCAGTAAATAGTTTAAGCAAATGTTGGTAAAGTGAAAAGCTTTCGTGCGGTTGGTTTTTTTAAGCAAACTAAACAGGGGGATAAAAGAAGCTGAAAGCGCGCCCACAATTAAAAGTTGAAAAATAAGGTCGGGAATTTGAAATGCTACTCTAAAAGCATCATAAGCTTGCAGAGAAATTTGATTGCCGGCAAAAATTGCCAACAAAAAGCGATCACGCATAAAGCCAGAGACAGATACCAAACCATTAGCTAAAGTAATTACTGCCGCAGCAGAGAGAATTGAATTCTGCTGTGTTAATAACCAGTGATTAGAAAAAAGCGGTCCAGCCACTTTTATCATTTGTTGCCACCATTTTATCATTTGCAGATATATTATAACTTATTTTTTTATCATAAATATTTTGTGTATAAGCTGACTACTTTTGGGAAACATTAAGATTGATAAATTTTAAGGATTGATGATTTTCACTTGCATTTGAGTGCCAAAAATGATAAAAATAAAAGTTCTCACCAAAGGAGTTACTTAAATTATGAAACAAATAATTTTAGATGTAGAAACGCAAAAAGTTTTTAGTGATGTAGGCGGGTATTTTCCTGAACAATTGGGGATATCTTTTGTGGGAGTTTGTCTGCGTGATGGTTTTGGTGGTGAGGGGGAAATGAAAGGTTTTTTTGAGAAAGATTTACCTCAACTTTTCCCTTTACTGGAGGAGGCTGATGTAGTAATTGGTTTTAATATTGATGGTTTTGATATCCCTACTTTTGCGCCATATTATCAAGGTGATTTGAGTAAAATTCCCACCCTAGATTTATTGACGCAAATTAAAAAATCTGCTGGACATCGGATTAGCTTGGATTCTTGCGCCAAGGCTACTTTTAATCAGCAAAAAACGGGTGACGGTTTGGACGCGATACGCTACTACCGCCAAGGTAGACTAACTGAATTAGCAGATTATTGCTTGCAAGATGTGCGTTTGACCAGATTACTTTATGACTATGGACGGCAAAAAGGACATGTTAAGTTTTACAATAAATGGAACCGATTAATTGAATGTCCCGTGGACTTTAGTTTTCGTCCCGCTAAAAATCAAGGGGTGCAATCAGCGCTATTTTAGCTTTTTGGCAAAAAACTAAATAGCAAAAATATATTCCTCACCAACAAAATGTATAACCAACATTTTAGTTGAGTGTTGCCGGTATTGATGATAGTGCTAGCAATTAACATTCACTTGCAAGTGATAACGTATGGTGACAAATAAAAAAACGCCCCAGTTAAACCGGGGCATTTTTTTGACTTTAGTTGAGGGTTATTCTTTAACCACTTCTCCTTCAACTACTCCTTCGTCTTTGCCAGTTGCTTTTTTATCAGCTTTGGCTTCTTTATTGTCAGTGGCGCTAGCTTTTTCGCTCGCCTGCTTTTTTTGCATGGCTTCACCAAGCTTTTGGGCACTGGTTAAAGTTTCATTAATGGCTTTTTCTAAATCTTGCTTACTGGCATGCTCATCACTGCTGAGTTTTTTTAAAGCCTCAATATTGGCAGCAATTTTATCTTTATCTGCTTGGTTCTCTAATTGATCACCGTAATCTTTTAATTGCTTTTCCATTTCAAAGGCAACTGAATTGGCTTGATTTTTAGTTTCAATCAATTCTTTTTTCGCCTTGTCTTCCTCGGCATGCAGTTCGGCATCCTTTTTCATCTTTTCCACTTCTTCATCAGAAAGATTGGTAGAATTGGCAATCGTGATGTCGGCTTGTTTGCCAGAAGTTTTGTCTTTGGCGGTTACCTTTAAAATCCCATTAGAGTCAATGTCAAATTTGACTTCTACCTGAGGAACACCTCGGGGCGCAGGAGGAATGCCGTCTAAAATAAAACGACCTAGCGATTTATTATCGGCAGCCATTTCTCGCTCACCTTGCAAGACATTGATTTCCACACTAGTTTGATTGTCAGCAGCGGTAGAAAAGATTTGTGTCCCAGCAGTAGGAATAGTAGTATTGCGTTTGACAATGGGAGTTTTAATGCCACCCAAAGTCTCTACCCCTAAAGTTAAGGGAGTGACGTCTAAAAGCACTACGTCTTGCACATCGCCGGCAATTACTCCTGCTTGTACCGCAGCGCCAACCGCAACTACTTCGTCCGGATTAACCCCTTGCTCTGGTTTTTTGCCAAAGAACTTTTCTACTTCGCTAATTACCTTGGGCATGCGGGTCATTCCCCCCACCAGGACAATACTGTTAATGTCACTGGCAGATAATTTGGCGTCTTTGAGAGCTTTTTTGACTGGCTCAAAAGTTTTAGCAATTAACTCATCGGTTAATTCCTCAAGTTTAGCTCTGGTGAGAGACATAGTTAAATGCAGCGGATTGCCATCATCACCTTGGGTGATAAAGGGCAAATTAATTTCTGTCTGGGCTACCGAAGACAATTCAATTTTAGCTTTTTCGGCAGCGTCTTTAACTCTTTGTAAGGCTTGAGGGTCTTTACTTAAATCTTTACCATGCTCTTTTTTAAATTCATCATTAATCCAAGTAATGATTTGATTATCAAAGTCATCACCACCCAAAAAAGTATCACCATTGGTAGCTTTAACTTCAAACACCCCATCACCAATTTCTAGAATAGAAATATCAAAAGTACCCCCACCTAAATCATAAACAGCAATTTTGGCATTACCTTTTTTATCTAAACCATAAGCCAGGGCTGCCGCGGTGGGCTCATTCACAATCCGCTCTACTTGCAGACCAGCAATTTCGCCGGCTTGCTTGGTAGCTTGTCTTTGTGAATCATCAAAATAAGCTGGCACGGTAATTACTGCTTTGCTAACTTTGCCACCCAAATAGCTTTCTGCGTCGGCTTTGGCTTTTTGCAAAATTTTGGCAGAGATTTCTTGAGGGGTAAGTTTTTTACCATTGACATTAATTACTGCCATATTATCTTTACCACTGGTAACTTCGTAGGCAACATGTTTAATGGCGTTGGTTACTCCTTTAGAGTTAAATTTTTGCCCCATAAAACGTTTAACTGAATTAACGGTATTTTTAGGGTTAATCACCATTTGTCTTTTGGCCACATCGCCCACGCTAATATCGTTATTTTTAAAACTAACAATTGAGGGGAAAGTATTGCGTCCCTCTGCAGTGGGGATAATTTTGGCACTGCCACCTTCCATGACGGCAATGGCACTATTGGTGGTACCTAAATCAATTCCAATTATTTTTGACATAATTTGCTCCTTCTACTTTTTGGCAATTTTAGCAATCATTTGCTAAATTGTCAACTACTTAATATTTCAGCTTGGAAAAATTCTGGTTTTACTCGAGAAAACTAGAAGTTAATCAAACTATTAGCAATTTTAGCAGATGACTGCTAAATTGTCAAGCATCGAAAAATTGCCAGTTAATTACTAGTAAATACAACAAACCCTGGGATTGGAGGAGGACCCAGGGTTTGCTAAATGTTACCCCGGACGCCAAAGCATCCGTCGCACCAAAGCGCGTAAAGTAACGCCTAGATTGTAACACGCTGTTAGCGATTGCGCAAGAAAGCGGGCATTTCGTAAGGGTCGTCTTCATCACTGCTAGCATAGCTATTAGTATAGCTGCTGCTACTTTTCATTGCTGCCTCAGTGTCCCGAGCGGGCTGACGTAAACTACTGTTTTCTAATTGAATGGGGCGGGGAGTAGGATGAGGGTAAGTGGCTGCTCCAGCAAAGCTGTCGCTAGTGTTAGCTGGAGTGTCAATGGAACTGGTGGTCACTCGCATGGCAGCATGACCACTATTGTTAGGAGCGCTATTGTTTTGCCGGGTGGAGTTTGGCGAGGAATTGGTAGTGCTAGTGGCAGTTGACTGATGGTCATTAAAGCTATGCTGAGAGTTGGTGGTGGTTTGATAGTTGCCGCCAGGGTAAGAACCAGGAGAAACCACGGGTTTAGGAATAGAAGAAGTATGCGTATCCACACTGGTAGCAGGAGCAGCAGCGGGAGTGGGAGTGTAACTGTTGGGAGTGTAAATCCCACTACTATCTAAACTGTAGGGAGAAGTAGTTTCTGGAAAACCAGTGGCAATAACACTAATTTTAATTCTGCCCATCATGTCTTCGCTAATAGCATTACCGGCAATAATAATAGCATCATCACTAGCACATTCTTTAATTACTCGGCTGGCTTCATCAAATTCATACATGCCCAAATCAGGACCGCCAATAATGTTGTAAAGAATGCCACGTGCTTTAGAAACAGAGAGACCTAAAAGGGGCGAAGATACTGCGGCTCTGGCAGCAATAATGGCACGATTTTCTCCCTCGCCCTCACCAATGCCCATCATCGCTGTTCCAGAATCATGCATCACCCGTTCAACATCTTTGAAGTCAACATTAATTAAACCCGGAACGGTAATTAAATCACTAATTCCTTGCACTCCCTGACCCAGCACATTGTCGGCCAATTTGAAGGCTTCCAGTAGAGTCCATTTTTTATCTACCACATCAATGAGGCGTTGATTGGGAACCACAATTAAAGCGTCTACATAATCTCGTAACTTTTCAATTCCTTCTAGAGCAATTTGCATGCGCCGCCCACCCTCAAAGTGGAAAGGAGTAGTCACTACACCCACAGTTAAAGCCCCGGCTTCGCGGGCAATTTGAGCCACAATGGGAGAAGCACCTGTGCCAGTACCACCACCCATGCCAGCAGTAATAAAAACCATTTGAGTATCGTAAATATGTTCTTTAATTTTTTCCCGTGATTCCATGGCGGCAGTTTCGCCAGTTTCTGGATCTGCTCCTGCTCCTAGTCCTCTGGTGCAATTGGTACCAATTTGAATTTTAGTTTCTGCCAAGGAATTAAGGAGAGCTTGAGCGTCGGTATTAATGCTGACAAATTCTACTCCTTGGATTAATTTAGAACTAATCATTGAGTTGAGAGCATTACCACCACCACCACCAATACCGACAACTTTAATTTTGGCAAAATTATTATTTACTGGTTTAATCTGTGCCATATGTATTCCTAAATGATACTAAATTGAGCATTGCTAATATATCATAAAATAACAAAAAAAACATTGTCAAAAAACTAGGGCATGAGTTTTTTTACACTCTGACTCAGTTGCTTAAAAAAATTGCCCCAGGGATCTTTTTTATTGTCAGTGGCATTTTCTGTTGGGGTAGCTAGTTGATTGCTTGCTCCGGCAGCATATTTGAGTAGTCCCACAGCGGTGGCATAAGCGGGATCATCTAAATGTCTAATCACTCCTTTAATTTCTTTGGGCACACCCAGGCGCACTTGCATGTTGAGTACCTCGCTGGCAATATCGCGCAAGCAAATAGTTCTGGCGCTGCCGCCCACAATTACTGCTCCCGCTCCCAAATCGGTGCCAATCTTGCGTTTTTTCAACTCATCACCAATGAGGGTAAAAATTTCTTTAACTCTAGGAGCAATCACATCTCTAATTAACGTAGATTTGGTGATACCACGAGCTTTGGCGCTAGGATCGTATTTGGTTAAATCAAGACTATCAAATACTCGCATGCGCCGGTGATATTCACTTAAACTTTCGTCAGCACCTCTAGGTTCTGGTGGAGTTTGGTTGGAAAGTTCAATTTTAATTTTCTCGGCGTTTTCTAGTCCTAAATGAATGTAGGCATTAATGTCTTGAGTAATATAGCGCCCCCCAATGGGAACCACACCAGAAAATTGAATTGCCCCCTCAGAGTAAACACAAAAACTAGTGGTGTCGGCACCAATATCAATACAAATTACTCCGGCGTCTTTTTCATCTTCACTCAGCACCACTTCACTGGCAGCAAAACCACTAAAAACAAAAGCTTCCACATTTAAGTTAATGTCTGAGAGCGCCTTTTCTAAATTACGCAAAGCTGAGCTAGAAGCGGTAATTAAATGAACATGAGTTTCTAGTTTCATGCCTACCATGCCAATTGGGTCTTTGATACCTTCGTGTCCATCCACAGTAAAAAAACGAGGGATTAAATTAAGCACTTCTCTGTCTGCCGATAGAGTCAAGGTGCGAGCTTGTTCAATAGAGCGGTCAACATCTTCTTCGTGAATTTCATTATTAGCGTCCACAATGACTACCGTGCCTTGAGAATTTTGCGAGTCAATGTGTTTACCAGAAACAGATAAATAAACATTATCAATATTGTGACCGCAAATTTTTTCGGCTGCCGCCACTGAGCGCTCAATAGTAGCTGCGGCTTCTTCTAAGTTAATAATAGTAGAGCGACGCATACCTTTGGAGGGGATTTGTCCCATACCCACAATTTTACATTCGCCACTTTGGGCATCTCTGCTGGCAATCAGGGTAGTGCAACGAGAAGAACCTAAATCAATAGCTGCTAGAAGTTGTGGATTGGAGTAACTGCTTTTATGCGTCATATTAGATCTTTATATATAATACTTTGCAAAAAAAATCAAGGGGATTTTTTTGTTTTCATTATAGCATGGCGCACAGGGTTTAATTGTGAGGGAATAAATAAATGTTAGAATAAAAGTATGGATAGGGAGTTGATAGTTTTTTTGGTGCGAGAGGGTGTAATGCTTTTTGCAAGCCTAGGGATAATGTGTTTGTTTTCTGCTACTACTGGAATTAAATTAAGTCGCTGGCAAGTAGTTTTGTGGTTAGGATTAACTTTTTATGTTACCGGGGTATTTTATCTTACCAGCACTGCTACTCTAGTTGATTGGCAACAGTTTACTGGCGAATTCAATCAAGAGCAAATTAACTTAGCTTTATTTTCTCGTCCCATTAATCGTTTTGCTTATTTGCTTAATGTTTGCCTTTTTGTTCCTTTGGGGTTATTGTTGGCGTTTTGGCGACAGCAGCACTGGCGGTGGTGGAGTGCCTTGAGTGCTGGGTTTTATTTTTCACTTTTAATTGAGTTAAGTCAACTGTTTAACCATCGTCGCAGCGATGTTGATGATTTATTGCTTAATTCGCTAGGAGCTTTTTTAGGTGGTCTTTTGGGGTGGGCAATTATTTACCACTGGAAAAAACATGCGGCCAACAAACCTCAACCACTCTCTTTTAACTGGTGGCTGCTGCTGGGGTGTTTATTTGTGGTGTGGTTTTTGGGGATTTTTTAGGTTTTAGAAATGTATACTTTAAGCTAAGTCTAAAGATTGCAACTGCCTGCGCCGCAATTGCTCTCTTCAAGCTGTCTCATACCAGTTACTAATTTTTCTAGGAGTTGCTCACGCCGCTCACTAGTCCAGTATTGTTCTGGTGGACCATCTTTAGCACTGGTGGCTTGTGAAGTGTCATTATTGTGAAAAATAACTTGTCCATTTTTAACGATACTCACATCTGGCACATAAACTCGAGGTAAATTTTGTTCGTCTTTATCTAAGTGATTGCCTAAAAGAGCTAAAATTTCGTGGTAAATGCTGCTTTGCTCGCGGCGATCTGCCAGAATATCAAAATAATAAATTTTTTCAATCCCTGCTTGTTTGGCGGCTTGATTAAGAATTGGCACATAAGCTTGACACCAGCCACATTCATTAAAACCCAAATAAACTACCCCACTGCCAGAGCGTAAAATTTCCACAATTTGTTCACCAGTGACAGGAGTAAAAACATGATCAGCACCTACAGCGGGGTATTCATTGGCAAAATCATTTGCCGACACAACAGTTGAGTTTGCATTAGGTGTACTACTATTATTAGTATCGGTGGAGGAGTTTGATGAGGCAGAGTGTTGATAAAGTATAGCCATTTTGTTATTGGCAATCACTAAGATTAAAAGAATGATAATTGCCCAGAGATATTTTTTTTCTACTTTTTCTAACTTAGCTAACATGCTTGCTCCTTAATGCTTATCTTATTTACTAACAGTAATTATCATTATTAAGTTGTTTGGTTAAAAAATCTTAAAATTTTAATTACTGCTTAATTATATAGCATAATGAAAAATAAAAACTTAAAAAATTAATAATTTGGTTGACAAAAATTAGTTATGCAGCCATGCTGTGTTTTGGTGCCAGGAGCGGGAATCGAACCCGCATGTCTTGCGACACACGGTTCTAAGCCGTGCTTGTCTACCAGTTTCAACATCCTGGCAACTGCGTTAACAGTGGGTGTAAGTGGACTCGAACCAATGACCTCTATCTTATCAGGATAGCGCTCTAACCATCTGAGCTATACACCCTTATAATTTGTGAACAGTTGTATTGTAGCATATTTTTGGGTTGACTTTTTTATTGGTGACAGCTCGGCTGCTTTTGAATTTTCCTTGCATTATCAACTTGGCTATTTTATTTATTCTGATGCTAAATTTAAAACAAAAATGTTAAAAAATAATTTTATAGTTGATAAAAATATTTTTATATCAATGTTTTTTCGGCAATGTTTTTAAAGCAATTATGTGTTAAAATGAAAAGCAAACATTATGGCGGTGGCTTTAATGTTGGTAATTATCTCATGAAACACAGTCATAAAAAAGCTGACCATTTTGTTAAAGCTTACTATCGGCGCTTACTTTTTCCTCTCAAGGAGCAAGGTTGGTATCAGCCAATTGTGATTGTGGGGATAGTGTTTTTAGCCGGACTGGTAATTTTTGGTGGCAGCCAACTTTATTCCCAAGCTCAGCGCAGTTTTGCCCAACTGCGTAACGAGGCGAGCGTGACTGCTGAGTTGGAAGTTGAACCATTAGCTACTGCTAGTGGCGGGATTTCTTTATATGATAGCCATGAGCCTCAAACTGATGAGAACAATTTGCCATCTTTATCACTTTCGCCGGATAATCAGTTAGAACATCACGTCTTAGATGAACAACAAGAAGGTGTAATAACGCAATTACCCCAGCCTGTTCGCTCACCTACTAGGGCTACCCCAGTTATAAACAGCATTAATCCCAATATTGGCAGCAGTGCTGGTGGTGAAATGGTTACCCTTACTGGCAGTAATTTAGGTGATAAGCGGGTGGGTTTGACCCAAATTAGTGCTGGTTATGCCACTACTTGCGCTCTTAGTTTTATTGGTCAAGCTTATTGCTGGGGACGCAATAATTATGGTCAGCTAGGCACTGGTAATACTAGTGATAGTCTGGTGCCGGTGGCTGTTAATACTGCTGGGGTATTAGCAGGTAAAAATTTGGTACAAATTGGTAGTAGTTTGGGTATTCTTGATGATGCTGCAAATAGATCTTCTACTTGTGTTTTGGATAGTGAAGGCAAAGTTTATTGTTGGGGCCATAACGGTTATGGACAATTAGGTAATGGTAATATTAGTAATAGTTTGGTGCCGGTGGCTGTTAATACTGCTGGATTATTAGCCAGCAAAGTTTTAACTAAATTAAGTGTGGGAGATACGCATGTTTGTACTCTTGATAGCGAGGGTAAGGCTTATTGTTGGGGACGCAATAATTATGGTCAGCTAGGCACTGGCAATAACAGCGATAGCAATACTCCAGTAGCGGTGGACACGAGTGGGGCACTAGCAGGTAAAACCCTTGTTCAAATTCAGAGTGGGGAGATTTCTACTTGTGCCTTAGATAGCGAGGGTAAGGCTTATTGTTGGGGACGCAATAATTATGGTCAGCTAGGCACTGGCAATAACAGCGATAGCCATACTCCAGTGGCAGTAGACGCTAGCGGAGTATTGGCGGGTAAGACTCTCACACAAATTGCTGCTGGACACAGACACACTTGTGTTCTTGATAGTGAGGGCAAAGCCTATTGTTGGGGTAGAGGAGATTATGGCGCATTAGCCAATGGCAATACTAGCGATAGCAATACTCCAGTGGCGGTGGACACCAGTGGGGCACTAGCTGGTAAAACTTTAACTGCCGTTAGTGCTGGTGACACATGTAGTTGTTGTTTAGAAACAGCCGGTAAGGGGTATTGTGGTGGTGTTTATAATTATGGAGAGTTCGGAGCTGGAATTGACGCAAATCAGGCTTATCCCTCGCCTGTGCCAGTAGTTACCAGTGGAGTGCTCTCTGGTAAAGTAATTGTCCACATTAGTGCTGGCAATGATCATGCTTGTGCTACTGATAGTGAAGGTCAGGCTTATTGTTGGGGATGGAATGGCTTTGGGCAATTTGGCAACAATAATAATACTGACAGCGCTGTACCAGTGGCCACAGTGATGACTCCTATTGCTAGCTTTCTTGCTCCTGCTCAAGTAACTTTTGCTGGTTTACCTGCCACTAATTGCCAGGTTAGTCAAGAATTAACTCAATTGACTTGCCTCACTCCTGCTCATGACGCTGGAGTAGTCGATGTACAAGTGAGTAATCTTAGTGGTGAGAGTGCTAGTTTAAGTAATGGTTTTACTTTTTATCAATTGCCGCAAATTACCACTATGCAAGCCTTTAAAGCAAGTGATTGTGCCGCACTTCCCACTCCCACGGGAACTAATTTTGTTACTTTAGGAAAACTTACCGATGAGCGTGATGGCAAACAGTATGAAGTGCGCAAATTTGCTGATGGTAAATGTTGGATGGTGGATAATTTGGCTTTTGGGGGTTCGACTACAGCTAATGGGACCGTTGATTATTGTGCTCAAAATACAACTGCTGGTTTTGCTGCACTGGCCAATGGGGAGATGTCTCCCAATAGTAGTTGGTATGCTGGCAATCAACAGTTGTATGGTACTTGTGCTGACCCAGCTAATGCTAGCTTAACTTGTTATTTTGGGGGCACAAATTGTACAGATTATTGTCGGATTGGCAGTATGCAAGGTAAATGTGGTTATTCATATACTTGGCAAGCTGTTATGCAACAACCCAGTGCTTATCATGGTGCAGATTATACTGGTCCAACCACTAATGTACAAGGTATTTGCCCTAATGGTTGGGTGTTACCGACTGGGGGTGCTGATGGTGATTTTGCTAGTTTGCATCGCTTGCACAATGATGATAATTTTTGGAGACCAGAGGGAAATTGGCGAGGAGTATACGCAGGGGAAATTGAATATTATGGTACGGTAGGGCATCAGATGAGTATTGGTTTTTATAGTTGTAGTACCCACAATGTATCTACTCATAACAATCATCATGATATTTTGAAAATAGAGCCAACCCAAATTGATGTTAATACTGCTCAACTTAGAGACAGAGGCTGGTCGGTGCGCTGCATTAAAAAAACATTCGATTGCCCCGCCCACTGTACTACTTGTACCAGCGCTAATACTTGCGACCAATGTGAAGCAGGTTACAGTTGGAATGGTAATACTTGTGTAGCTGATCCTACTCCTTTTACAGGCAGCATGCAAAGCTTCACTCATACTGACTGTCAAGCCTTTCCTACTCCTGTTGGTAAAGGTTATACTAAAGTTGGCACTCTCACTGATGAGCGCGATGGCAAGCTTTACGAAGTGCGTAAATTTGCTGATGGTAAATGTTGGATGGTGGATAATTTAAGGTATGGTGGTGCCAGTGCTCAAGGAGGTAGCGACGCTTGCCAAAATCGCACTAGTTTTGATGGTCGGACTAATTCTATACCTACTGATCGTTTTGGCTTAGGTACTTATGGAGACTGTCGTGATCCTGCTGCTGCTGGCAACGGTGAGGTAACATATTGTGCTACTGGGGCAGGTGCGGGTAAATGTGGTTATTATTATAGTTGGCAGGCAGCTATGCAGCATCCAGCGGCAGTTTTTGATTATTATAATCAAACTGTTTTTGATAGTGGTATTTATGCTGTGCCCGACGATAATGTAACTGGACTTTGCCCCAAGGGTTGGCATTTGCCTAGTGGTGGAGATAATGGAGAATTCCATTTACTGCATACTGCTGCAGGTTCACCGGTGACTGGTTTTTGGCAACCGGGAGGAAATTGGATTGGTGTTTATGCTGGCTGGAGTAACTATCTTGGAGCAGTCGTCAATGATCAACAACCTCAGGGAGAGTGGGGTTTTTGGTGGACATCAACTAAACGTGACAATCGCTATGCCTATTTACGTCTTAATAGTACCAATGTTGAACATAGTTTTCAATATACTAGTGGTGATTGGGGATACAGTATTCGCTGTGTTAAAGATACTTTTGATTGCCCCGCCCACTGTACTACTTGTACCAGCGCTAATACTTGCGACCAATGTGAAGCAGGTTACAGTTGGAATGGTAATACTTGTGTAGCTGATCCTACTCCTTTTACAGGCAGCATGCAAAGCTTCACTCATACTGACTGTCAAGCCTTTCCTACTCCTGTTGGTAAAGGTTATACTAAAGTTGGCACTCTCACTGATGAGCGCGATGGCAAGCTTTACGAAGTGCGTAAATTTGCTGATGGTAAATGTTGGATGGTGGATAATTTGGCTTTTGGAGGCGGTACTGATGGGAGTAGTGATTATTGTGCCGGCAAAAATAGTTGGCGCACTGCCAATTCTTTAGAAACTGCTCAAGCTACTGCTACTTCTGGTCTTAATCCCCCTGATGGTAGCCGTGATTTGTTTGTCGGTGATTGCCGTAATCCAGCCGCTACCGGTGACGTTATTAATCAATATTGTGCTGCTGGGGCAGGCGCGGGTAAATGTGGTTATTATTATAATTGGCCAGCTACTATTCAAGATGCTAGGGGATATAAAGGTAATAATTTTGCCCCTGTAGAGCGGACTCAAGGAATTTGCCCCACCGGTTGGAGTTTGCCAGTTTGTGGCAATGGTTATGATTGTCTTGGTAGTGAAATTGGTAATTTTATCCGGGGGACTGGTGGAGTAGTTTACAATGCCTTTTGGCACCATGCTTTTAAAGCTGTTTATAGTGGCGAATTGAATGAAAATGGGGTAATGATTCCCCTTGCTTGGGTGAGCTATCGCTCTTCTAGTCCCATGCACGATAATGCCAGTTATGCTACTGGTTTGGAAATCCAGGCTGGTATTGGTAAAGTGAGCGGGGTGGCTAGTCGCAGTAAGGCAGCAGGATATGCTGTACGTTGTGTAAAAAATGATTATGATTGTCCAGCACATTGCGTTAGTTGTCCTAATGGTAGTAATTGCAGTGCTTGTGAAGCTGGTTACACTTGGAATGGTAGTATTTGTGCTGCTGCTAATGAACAAGTCCAGGATTTTTCTTACAATGGCAGTGGACAAGCTTACACTATTAGTCGTGATGGTTGGTATCGTTTGGAAGCTTGGGGTGCTGCTGGTGGTAAGGATGATATTTTATCTCATCGTGTGGGACGTGGTGCTTATACATCGGGTTTAATTTATTTACAAACTGGTGATCAATTGTATTTTTATCCGGGTGGCAAGGGAGAAAATCATGCTACTGGTGGTTATTGGCAGGGCGGTTATAATGGTGGTGGCAGAGGTACGCAAGATGGGGACAGTGGTGCTGGAGCTGGTGGTGGGGGCGCTTCTGATGTACGTTTGGTGGGTGGACAGTGGCAAGATAACGCTAGCTTAGATTCACGGATTATGGTAGCAGGTGGTGGAGCCGGAGCATTAAGTTTACATCATGGTGCAGGAGATATTCATGGTGCTAATGCTGGGGGTCTTTTGGGTGAGTCTGGCATTAGTTATCTTGAGCTAGAAAATAATTCTGGATTAGCTCTACCTACCGGTGGTAGTCAAACTATTGGGGGTCAATCAACTGGAAATGCTAATAATGGTGAGCATGGAAATTTTGGTGTTGGCGGCAATTCTCCTACGGCTTTAGGCTCTGGAGGTGGTGGCGGTTATTATGGTGGAGCTGGCGGTGGTGGGACTAGTACTAGCTATGGTTATACTAACAATCATAGCGTTACTGGTTCTGGAGGCTCTTCTTATATTTCCGGTCATTTAGGAGCAGTAGCAATTGCTGGTGCTGGTAATCGCGCTCCCAGATTGGGGGCTGATGGCACGACTGTTTGTGCTGATAATACTAATGATTTAGTTTGCTCAACACACTATTCTGGTAAAGTTTTTACTTGTACCCAAATGCTTGCTAGTCCTCAAATGGTGATGAATCCTAATGGTAGTATGGGTTTTGGTAATGAAGATAATGGACATTTAAGATTAAGTTATGTTACTTCAGTAGCAGCAACAACGCCAGTTTTTACATGTGGTTTGAGTCAGGCAGCTTCATTTACTGCCGGTGGTGAAAAAATTAGTTTATTGGGCAGAGGTTTTAATAGTTTGGCTCTCAGTCAGGTTGAAGTCTCTTTTGGAGGTAGTAAGGCTACTTTAATTAACAAAGTTTCTGATGAAGAAATTACTCTAACAGTTCCCGCTCATAGTAGCGGAGTGGTTGATGTGGTAGTTAAATTAGGCACTCATGCTTTTACTTTTTACCAAGCCTTTAATTTTATTACTGCTTATCAGTATCTGCACACTGGTGAGGCGCAAACTTTTACTGCTCCCATTAGTGGTGATTATCAGTTTGAAGCTTGGGGTGCTGCTGGTGGTGGGGGCAAGAGCGGCAATCATCGTGGTGGGGCGGGTGCTTACACAAAAGGTAAAGTTTCTCTTATTGCTGGTAGTACTGTTTATCTTTATGTGGGTGGTTATGGTTCGCATGGAGGTTATCGTCACGATCAAGGAGGTAGAGGTGATGATAATGGGTATTCTGCTGGTTGCGGCGGTGGAGCTACTGATTTCCGTCTCAATAATAATGGTTGGTATGACACCGAGAGTCTTAATTCGCGCATTATGGTTGCCGCCGGTGGCGGTGGCGGTGGTTCTTGGAATAGTGTTCATGCCACTCTTCTAGGTGGTCATGCTGGAGGTTTAATTGGACACAGTGATGTAAATAATCATGATAATACTGCTAATCAAACCACTGGAGGTGTTTATGCTGGCAGTTTTGGTTTAGGAGGTAATAATACCAGCGGCGGTGGTGGCGGTGGAGCTGGTTATTATGGGGGAGGAGGTAATTTTGCGAGCGGATATTCTGGCGGTTCTGGGGGTTCTTCTTATATTTCTGGTCACGTGGGGAGTGTGGCGGTTACTAGTAACACTGATAGTAGCCCTAAAGTCATTAATGATATTGCTTGTAATACTGGTGATCTTCGACCGGCATGTTCAGTTCATTATTCAGGCATTGTTTTTAATGAAACAGTCATGATTGATGGAGCTGGTTATTGGTGGAATCAGCAAAAAAATCAACAAGCATTTATGCCAGCACCTGATAATAGTAGTAGTTATGAGTTAGGTGTAGGAAATTTTGCCAATGGGGTTGCCAGAATTAAATTTATTGGGAAAACTAATTCTAGTACCACGATTGCTAATTGTTTGGTGCAACATGAGGATGCTTGTTATCAGTGTCAGAGTGGTTATTATCTTCAAGACAACGCTTGTCATGCTTGCCCCGCCCACTGCACTACTTGTACTAGCGCTAACACTTGTGATCAGTGTGAAGCAGGTTACACTTGGAATGGTAGTGCTTGTGTGGTTAATACCGCTCCACCAGCAGTGCAAATCTCTTCCTTCACTCCCCAGCAAGGCTTTAGCCTTGGTGGGGAGCTGTTAACCATTTACGGTTCACAGTTTACCAGTGTGCCGGCCTCAGATTTACAAGTTCTCTTTGATAATCAAGTAGCCAGTGAATTAACAGTAGTTAATGACAGCACCATTCAAGTGCGCTCTCCCGCTCATGCTCCGGGAGCGGTCAATGTAGTCCTGAAAGTTGCCAGTGAAGAGCTAACCTTTCCCACTCCCTACACCTACTATCAACAATTAGACTTTACTCCCACCGGCAATGAGCAAACCTTTAGTGCCCCTCAAACTGGTTATTACCGCTTTGAAGCTTGGGGAGGTGCTGGAGCAGGCACAGGTGAACTTTCTGGTCGTGGAGGCTACACTAGTGGCATTGTCTACTTGCAAAAAGATCAAGTTCTGTATTTACACACTGGCTTTCAAGGTCAAGTGGGCAGCAGTGGGCAAACTACCGGTGGATATAACGGTGGTGGAGCAACGGGTGCATACGGCAGCGACTATGGCGGTGCTGGTGGTGGCGCCACTGATTTCCGCCTTTCTTCTGGTAATTGGGATGACCCCACTAGCCTTGATACCCGGATTATGGTGGCCGCCGGTGGTGGCGGGATGGGTCGCTTCTTGAGTAGTTATC
>CAUUGB010000005.1:0-43318 GCA_963544615.1 uncultured bacterium
CTTCCTATTGTGTTTATTCTAATAGGTGTTCAATATGTATCTGTCAGTATAAGGAGAAGCAGAGAACTTTTGCCAGAGTGGAAATTGGGTTTTAGTTTTTTTCTAAAATCTTTGGGTAATAGTTTGCCATAGTTCATCATATTGCCCTTCGTACCCTAAAGCCCAAATGGCAATGCCTCCTAAATTAAGTGCAGAAACCATATCAATTTTGTAATTAAGCGAGCGAGGGTTTTCAAAAAAACCAATGTGCCAGCGTTGCTCTAGTTCTTCTTGACCAGCAATTTCTTCACTGGTTTGCCACACTAAGTAGGGAGTGAGTGAATGCTCATCCCAGCGCTCTTGTACTTTTAATTCTTTGTCAGCTAATAATTTTCTGGCTCCTTTGTAAGTTAAAGTTTGCCCACTATCCGGGTACGTTTGGGCGGTTTTAAGATCGTCGGAAGTGGTTTCCCAGGCGTAGCCATAAAAAGGAATAGCGAGAACAATTTTTTGATTGGGAACGTATTTCATCAGGGTGCGCACGTCTTCCCAAATATCTCCACCAAAAGTGTCTTTACCCAAAAGAGGGGCGCTCGGACCAGGTAAGAGTGATTTTCTGGTTTTATAGTCATAGCCCATGACAATAATTCGGTCAACTATTTTAGCGAGTAAGGGGAAATCCCACAAATTGTTCATTTCTGCTGCCCCACCATAAACATCAACAGATAATTTGGTGCGAGGGAAGCGAGTTTCCAGTAGATTGCTAATTCTATACATTAAGTTAGTAAATTTTTGCCGTTTTTGCGAGCTCACATAACCTGAATATTCAAAATCAATATTAATTCCGTCTAAATTGTGTTCGTTAATTGTGTCGGTAAGATTTTGGATAAAAGTATCTTGGCAAGATTGACACTCAATTAGCTCGTCAATATCGCTACTAATACTGGTAAAAAAAGTGATTTCGTATTTAAGATGAGCATTTTTGATTTGCTGATGAATAGCATGCATTCTCTCACTTTGCAGAGCTTTATAGCCGCCATCACTACTCTCTTTGACAATTTCACCTTTGCCATTAACTGCCAAGCGAAAATACACCAAATGGCTCACACTGGAATTAATGGTGTAATTACTTAAATTCCAGTAAGGTAAAAAGCCGTAAACAATGCCTAGTTTAGTGGGGGTACTAGGACTAGCTTCTTTGGTTATTTGACCTAAAACATTGCTTGGTAACCATGGTAAATTTTTGGGATAGGTAATTTGTTGGTGTTGGTAATAACTAAAAGATAGCAGTAAGCCAATAAACATCCCCACAAAGCACACCCCCGCAATTAAATATTTTTTGATGTTAGTCTCCATATTGGCGGGCATAATCAGAAGCTAATACTAAGTAGGGTTTTTCGTAAATGGTTTTACCGTTTTCATCGGTGGGACGGGGGCAATTGGTGCAGTAAAAATCCAACAGTGGGTCTTGGGCAATTAGGTACTCGCCTTCAGTTAGGGAGCAGGGGGCGGGCTCTTCGCCTGGTTTTGCTGCTACCGGTGGCAAACCAGTTTCGCTACAAATTTGGATGGTTTGATTGCGCAGAGTGGAGCGAGTGGGGTTAGATTGGGTCCAGTAAGAGTCATTTTTGCTATTACCGCAGCCACCACTGGCCACTAATTTGCCTTCATCATCGTAAACATTATTAGTGTTTTTTTCTGGCATACCGCTCCAGCAGACTGCCGCTTTTTTAACAGTTTCTGGCGGATCTGACCAAGTGATGGACTCATTTTTAAGAAAATGAGTCATCAAATCATGCCAAATAGGTGCCGCTCCGGTAACGCCAGAAACTAAGCGTTGGTTCATGGGTTTATCGTCAGTGTTGCCCACCCAAACAGCAGTTAATAATTTGGGAGTGTAGCCAATGGTCCAGTTATCTTTAATATCATTGGTAGTGCCAGTTTTAACTGCTACATCTTTGTTTTTAATCACCAAGGTGCTGTTGGCACCAAAACCTAAGTAACGGGCTTTGTCATCTCGCAAAATATCAGAAATTAAAAAAGCACTCTCCGGTTGCAAAACTCTCTCCAGTTTATCTCCATTGGTGAGTTCCTGTTGGCTAATTTCTGGATTAGCTTGCATTTGCGCGAGAGTGGCGGCTTTTTGCTCTATATTAGCTTCCCAGAGTATATTGCCTTGATAGTCTTCAATTTTAAGAATAGGAGTGAGGGGGACTTTAATGCCCTGATTGGCAAAAGTGCCAAAGGCGGTGGCCATTTCGGTCATTTTCACTTCTCCCCCGCCCAAAGAAAGTGACCAGCCATAATTTTTTACTTGTTGCCAGCTTTCGATACCTAGTTTATTAGCTTGGTCAATAAAACTTTCCAAACCAATAATTCTAATTGCCTTAACCGCAGGGATATTAAGTGAGCTGCCTAATGCTTGGCGGACACTAGTGGGACCATTAAAACCCCCAGTGTAATTTTTAGGACAATAATCACGTTCACCAATATTTTGAAAACATGTTGGTACATCAAGTAAAATTGAACCTGGATTAAGTAAGCGCTGCTCAAAGGCAGTAGCATAAACTAAAGGTTTAATTGATGAGCCAGGCTGTTGCATGGAAGTGGTAATATTCACTTGTCCATCTTGTTCGATATCATCATAATCTTTTGACCCCACCATGGCATATATTTCTCCACTGCTGGGGTTGGTAATTAAAGCCGCCCCATTGCCAACTGAAAGTCTGGCTAAAGTGGCAATTTGAGCACTCACACTAGCTTGAGCATCACGCTGCATATCTAAATCAAGACTAGTAGTTACTCGCAAACCACCACGATAAACTTTTTCTTCCCCATATTTGGCGATGAGTAAATCGCGGACATAAAAGACAAAATGAGGCGCAAGTAAGTCAATGGTCTTTCTGGTAAAATTTAATTCTTGCCCAAAAGCTTCGTCAGCTTGAGCTTTACTAATAAAGCCCATCTCCACCATATTTTTTAGCACTTCCTTTTGTCTGTTTTTAGCTTCTTGTCGGTCGGATTTAAAAGGTGAATAACGGCTTGGTGCTTGCGGCAGGCCAGCTAAAAAACTTGCTTCAGCTAAACTTAAGTCTTGAGCGTTTTTGTTAAAATATGTTTCGGCAGCAGAACCAATACCCACTGCTGTGCCCCCATAGGAAATATAGTTGAGGTACATTTCTAAAATTTGGTCTTTAGAATAACGACTCTCAGCAATGATGGCTAAAATAATTTCTTTAATTTTACGGTCATAAGATTTTTCTTCACTTAAAAATGCTTTTTTCATTAGTTGTTGGGTGATGGTAGAGCCACCTTGAGCTAACTCGCCGCGAGTGCGATTGATAATAAAAGCGCGCAAAATTCCTAAAGGGTCAAAACCAAAATGGGAGTAGAATTTTTTATCTTCAATGGCAATGCTGGCTTGGGCTACATAGGCGGGCAGTTCTTTGAGTTTAACAGGCAAGCGTCTTTCATCATCAAATAATTCGTATAAGGTGTTGCCATGACGGTCAAAAATTTGACTCACCACACTAAAGCGCTCATTACTGGTGACCACATCATCGGGTGAGGGTAAGTTAGCAAGCAAAGGTCGCAGCCATAAATAAATTGCTACCAGGGCTATTACTAGTAAAATTAAGGGTAGTCCTAACAAGCAGAAGAACAAAACGCGTCTTCGTTGGCGACGTTTTTTTTTGCGCCAGCGAGTTTTGGCAAAAGAAACCTTTTTCTCGGTAAGCTTAAGACGAGTTTTCACTCGCTCATTATAACATTAATGTTTAAGCTCCAGCTTGAGGTTTAGTCTGCACCACCGCTTTGAAAGCTTGAGTGTCACTGTAAGCAAGTTCACTTAAAATTTTGCGATCCAATTTAATATTGGCTTTTTTAAGTTGGTTGATAAAAGTAGCATAATTAAGATTGGGGTCAGCTAATTTTACAGCCGCACTAATGCGAGTAATCCATAAGGAGCGCAAATTGCGCTTGCGCAGTTTTCTGCCCGAGAAAGCATAAGCGCCAGCATGCAAGCTTGCTTCGTGAGCTCTTTTGAACAAACGATGATTAGCGCCTCTATAACCTTTATTGGCTTTAATAATTTTTTTGTGGGCGCGATGGCGTACAAAACCAGTTTTGACTCTCATATATTTTTATCCTCTTAAATACCCAATATTTTTTTAATCCGAATGGCATTAGCACCCTTAACTTGCACTAAACGGCGATAATTTCTTTTAGCCCTTTTACTTTTGTTAGCACGCAGATGACGCATGTTTTGTACGCGACGCAAGATTTTCCCTGTACCAGTAACCTTAAAGCGACTGGCGGCACCTTTTCTAGTTTTCAATTTGTAGTTTTTTGCCATAATTATTTCCCTTTTTTTTTCTTAGGCATTAGTTGGAGTTGAATTTTTTTGCCCATCAGTTTAGCCGGTGTTTCTACACTGGCAATCTCACTCAACTCATTAACAAAGCGCTCAAGAATTTGTTGGGCTAATTCTTGTTTGGTAATCGCTCTGCCTTTAAGCTCCATACACAAGCGAACTTTGTCATTTCTTTTAATAAAACGCACTGCTTTGCGCAATTTCGATTGTAAATCATTTTCGTCAATAAAGGGTCGCAGTCTCAACTCTTTGATATCCTGAATTTGACTTTTTTTGCGCTCGTCAGATTTTTTTTGTGACAGCTGAAATTTATACTTTGAGTATTCAATAATTTTAGCTACTGGTGGTTGAGCTTTGTCGGTAATGAGGATTAAATCCTTTTCTTGAGCAAAAGCTGCCTGGAGTGCCTCTTTTTTGGACATAATCCCCAAAGACACTCCGCGCTCATCCATTACTCTGAGAGTAGGAAAGGCAATTTGCTGATTAGCAGTCACAAAAAAGCGCGCTCGATGTGCTCGAGAGCGATCTCCCATTCTTCTAATCACTAAATTTCCTTTCGTCTGTCACAAGAGGTGAATTATATCATATTGCCTCTAGTGGTTCAATTTTTTGTTTTATCTGGAGATAACTGGTTACTTTTTAGTGGTCGCTGAGGGACTTGAACCCCCGACCTACCGGATGTAAACCGGGCGCTCTACCAACTGAGCTAAGCGACCAAAACACTTAATTTTAACCAACCTAACCACTCTCCGCCAATTTTAATTGAAATTATACCACTAAGCTTAGCTAGCTTGGCTCAATTAAAGCAAAGTCAACAGCTGCTCTGGCTCTGACTGCTAGTGGTGAGTGGCGAGCCAATGAGAAACACCAAATTAATTAGCGATACATCGCTAATTCAATGCTATCTAAATATTGACCTGCAAATTTATTAAACTCTTCGTAATTAACTGTGGCTGGAAATTTGTTCTTAACTTTGGCTACTTGAACATCCACTTCTTCTAGCTGATTATAAAAGGTAATTGAAATTGGCACTTGCAAAATTTTAGAAATACCCCTAAAGGTGAGCTGTCCAGCTTCCTGTAAATTCGCGATAGCAGCTTTATCTTTTACTTCCACAACTTGATTATCTACTAAAATTTGCAGTTTGTCGTACTGGGAAAAAATGGCCTGGGTAGCTTTAAGAATAGCCTGCCAGCTAGCATGATAACTTAAATGCCAACGTGATATTAACCAACTCTTTTCTTCTTTAACACCAATGAGTAACATTGTCCCACCTTTCCCTATTAACTCTGTTCCTTTAAGTAGTCGTCATTATATCACAAGGTATATCATAAGGAAACTTTTGTATAGTCTCACCATCTTGATGGTGAGCAACCTCAAACACATTTCGGACTATCAACCTATAGGTTTATAAACAAGGGTAGTAATTTTTAGACTAAGTCAAAGGCTTTAACATGACTGGCACCACCGCTTGGAGTGCTAATGGTATTAAACAACTTAATGCGTGGTTAGCTGAGCTAGGCTTTAGCCCAGTTGCTTCAAGTAGTGGGACAAGAGCAAACTAAGGCAAAGTTAGGGTGCTAAGGAGTTACAAGGAGTTACATAGTAAAGCAAATTAGCAGCGGTGGTCGCACTAGGACTCGAACCTAGGACCTTTCGAATGTGAATCGAACGCTCTAACCAACTGAGCCATGCGACCGAACTTAATTGGTGATATAATCAAGCAATGATTATACCACAGAAAATGAAGGCTAAATTAGCCGATCGTATCGACTATAACCAGCGTTACAGCCTCTATCGTTTTGATATGAGTGCACCTTTCAAAATGAAAAATTTAGCCGGTCAATATGTGATGATTGATGTTGGTGAAGGACAAAAGCGAGCTTATTCCATGTGTGATCGCCCCGATGTAGATTCTAGTTTTGAGCTGCTAGTTGACCATCAACCCGGGGGAATTGGGACCACTTACTTAAAAAACCTACCTTTAGGAGCAGAGATTAGTTTGGTGGCGCCTTTAGGACAACTAGTGGTAACTCCCGCCACTAATGAGGCAGAGATGATGGCACTTTTAGCTGGTGGTTGTGGCATTGGGGCTTTTCGGGCGATTTTAGCAGACCAGTTGCAAAACAAACGCGACCAGCGTACTTGGTTGCTTTTATGGGTGATGGATGATGATAGACAATTATTTTGGCAAGATGATTTAATGGTGATGGATAAAGCTTTTCCTAATTTTAAGCTGGTGCCAATTATCACTTACCCTTCGCCGGAGTGGCAAGGTCAAACTGGGCTTTTAACCGATTTTGTCCGCGATTTTTCTTTTCCGCAAAAAACCGCTTTCTTTTTATGTGGTAATCCAGAAATGATTGCTCAGTTAAAAAAAATTCTTGCTAAAAAGGGGGTTGCTCCAGAGATGATGATTACCGAGCAGGCAGCTTAAGACGGTGCTTGAATTACTCGAGGTAAGTTGGTGAGTAGTTGTAAAACTTGGGTAATTTCTCTCTGTTGGTTATAGATTGCCAATGAAAATCTAATGCTGCCCTCTAATCCTAGTTGTTGGTGTAGTAATTGGGCACAGTGCTGTCCTTCTCTGGCGCAAACCCCATTTAAGGCTAAATAAGCCATAACATCTTGATTGTGATAGGGTTGATAAATAAAACTGACAATATGCCCTCGCTCCCCTTCTCCCAAAATTTTAATCCCGGGAATTTTGCTGAGTCCTGTTACCAGGGAAGCAGTTAATTGACGCAGATAGCAAAGTTTTTGGGTGCGCTCTTTTTGCCAATATTGGCAGATAGTTTCCCATTCAAGCAAGCTGGCCAAATCAAATACACCAGCATTAAAAAGTTTACCTTTGTCTTTTACCATTTGATAGGTTTGCTGCTGTGGGCAAAATTCTACATTGCCACCGCCAAGCAGATTGGGTAAAAACAGAGATGCTTGAAGTAGTTGTTTTTTTACCCCTAAACCACCCAACATGGGACCACCCATTTTGTGAGCAGAGAGAATAATAAAATCTCCAGCAAAGCGAGTGAAATTAATTTCACTCTCACTGACACTGGCGGCAGCGTCTAGGGCAAAAAAAAGCCGGCGCTGTCTTTTTTTATTAGCTTGGGTAATCATTTTGCCCAAATGACTAATGTCTTCGCTAATTCCCAGCACATTAGAAACACTGCTTAAGGCAATCAAGCGGATGGTTTCATTGGTAAGCAGAGGAGCAAGTTTGCCTAAATCCACTTTGCCAGTTTTATCAACTGGAATGAGGGTAATTTTTGCCTGATGATTTTTTTCCAGGCTAAAAAATGGCGCCAGTAAACTGGAATGATTGCTATTTGTCAAAGCAACACCAGGACAGTCATCTTGAGTAAAAAGATTGAGGTTGATGGCCAATAAGTTAGCTGCTCCAGTGGCTGAAGGGGTAATAATTAACTCATCTTTTTTCATCCCAAAAGCTTGCTCTACATGTAGTTTAGCTTGTTGATAGAGTTGGTTTTGTTCGCTAGGAATTTGCCCACTACTTCTGCCCAAGGCAGTTCTGCCATTTTGTTCATAATCCAGGCGTCTAGCAATCACACATTGCGGCTTTTGCATGGTAGCTGCATTATCCAAGTAAATCCACTCTAGATGGTTATTAATTGCTGGAAAATCTGCGCGCCAATTGCTCATTGGTTAAAATTGACTTAAAAATTCCAAATTGCCATTGTAAAAATTGCGAATGTCATCTAAACCATAATCCTTTTGCAAAGCGGTGGCTCTCTCTATTCCCCATCCAAAAGCAAAGCCAGTATATTTACTACTATCCAAACCACTTGCTTGTAAAACATGGGGATGTATCATGCCCGCTCCACCAACTTCGTGCCAACCACTTTTGCAAAAACGACACTTACTGCCATCTTTAAGTGTGCCTTTACCTTGGCAGAAATGACAAGAAAAATCTACTTCAAAGCTAGGTTCGGTAAATTGAAAGTGAAAAGGGCGAATGCGACTTTTACTCTCCGGTCCAAAAAATTCTTTGGCAAAAAAATCCAATACTCCTTTAAGATGAGTAATATTAATATTACTATCTACCACCATCCCTTCAAATTGATGAAACATTTGGGTGTGGGTAACATCTTGTTGGCGCCTGTAGCAGCGAGAAATATTAATCATCCTGATGGGTGGAGTTTTTAGTCTATCTATTTCGTGAGGTTGACCATTGGAGGTATGAGGGGTTAGTACCAAGCGTGGTTGAGTGGCGCTGGCTTTTGAGGAATGAGGGTGGCTGACAAAAAAAGTTTCCCATTCGTCACGAGCGGGATGTCCTGGAGCCATATTTAATTTGCCAAAAGCATATTCATCAGTGTCTACCTCAGGGTGGCGAACTAACACAAAACCCAAGTGGGCAAAAATTTCGCTAATTCTTTCAATAGTAAGACTAATAGGATGTAGGTGTCCTTGAGGCAGTGCTGCCGCAGGTAGGGTGTAATCAAAATCAAGTAATTCTTTTTGATGAGTGGCTTGCTGTTGGGCTTGCAAAGTTTCTAATTCTTTTTTAAGTTGATTAAGGGTAATTCCGGCCTGTTTTTTGTCAACAATATTTTTAATTTCCCCTGCTAATTGATTAAAAAGTCCTTTTTTGCCCAAGTATTTTTCTGTCCAATTTGTGGCAGGGTCTTTTTTGGCTTGCGTGGCTAATGCTTGTGCTTGGAATTGAAATTGCCTATTATCCATTTGTTTTTATTATATCACTGTGGGTAGACACTCCTTTTTGCAACCACAAACAACAACTAAGGGTTAAACCGTTTGCCTTTAAGTTGGTGGTGATAGTTTATTTTAATTAAGTGGTCTCTAGTGGACTCGAACCACTGACCTTTCCCATGTCAAGGGAACGCTCTAACCAACTGAGCCAAGAGACCAACAAGACAATTATAACATTGCTTTGCTCTGTAGTGCTATAATTAAAACACCACTTTGGTGGCTTTTTTTGTTAAGGAAAAACAAAATGAAATCAAAATCGAAACAAACTTACGAGCTTTTGCAGAAAAATCAAGCTAAATTATACGCTGATTTTAAGCATCTTCATGATCTTTTTGCCCAAAATCCCTCCAAATATCGGCAGCAGTTTAATCAACTTGGGGGTGATTTTGTCAACATGGTGCGCATTTATGAAAGACGTTTGTGCGCTGGGATGGAGCGCTCAGGTCATGGCATATACTCCTCTAATGTGGCAGAAACCTATTGGAAATTAGTGCGCCGTGATTTTCCCTTAATTGATCAAGTGGGTATAATTTTTAGCTCATAAAGCTGTTGGAGTTTTTTTAAGTAAGTGAATTGTTTTTTAGCATACTGCCACTCTTTTTGTTTCCAAGTGAGTAAACATTCTTGACGACTAATTTGGTTTTGCGCTAAAGCAAGCAGTTGCGCAAAGCCCAAAGGCATGCGGCTGCAAAAATTTTTTTTAGTTACTAGTTGAGGATATTTGCGACTTACTTGAATAACTTCTTGAAGAGCTTGAGTAAATCTGTTTTCTATACGTTGGTAAATTTTTTGTTCTAGGGTTTCTTGGTTATAAGAGGGCATGATGAATTCTTGTTTAATAGGCGCGAACAATGGTTTTTGGGTGATGGGGGGATGGGTTTTTTGATAGAGGCTAATTTCTAAGTGTCGCTGTAAACGCCTTTTGTTAGCTCGATCGCTTTGATTAAGTTGGGCAAATTTATGGCTATCTACTCGCTTTAACCAAGCAGCCAGTTCGCCAGCATTCATGCTGGCAGCAACTAAGCGTAAGTTACGATTAGGAGGAATGGTGGCAAATTGATTATCTTGCACTAAGCGTTGATGATATAAACCGTTGCCTCCTAAAAGAATAACTACTTCTTGAGAAAAAAATTGTTGGTTGCTTAAATCTTTAAGTAGAGCTCCCAGTGACCATTCTCTTTGGAGTGGTTGGTCTGCCAAATAAAAAAGGCGGAAGTTGTTTGGAAAGCTTTGTTGCAGCAAGTGCCAATCGGTTGTATCGGCACCACTTAAAATAGCCAAGTCAGCATAAATTTGTCGACTGTCTAGGGAAATCACACTCACTTTTTTGCCATCGCGGCAATATTCTCCTGCTAGTTTTACCGCTAGCTTGGTTTTACCGCTACCAGTTGGTCCCACAATAGATAACAGTTTAGACAATTTTGGGGCGTTCATGTAATTTGTCTTGGTTAATGATTTTATCCAGTAAATTAAAGCGACGTTTTTTTTCCTTAAAAGGTACACTGTCAGCATATAGTTTGGCAGCGAGGGTGCCAGGACGCGGTGAATACATGGCTACAAAAGCCACTATAAAACCTACTTGTTTAACTAAATCCAGGGTGTCAGCAAATTCGCTCTCGCTTTCACCGGCAAAACCCACAATAATGTCGGTGCCAATAAGCAAATTAGGGTCGGCAGCTTTTAAGTCTTTGATTAAACGCAAATAATTTTCTCTAGTATAGCCGCGGTTCATTCTTTGCAGGACACTATTACTCCCAGATTGCACTGGTAGATGCAGATAACGATCAATTTTTTTGTTCTCGCCAATTTCTTTGATTAATTCGGGATAAAAATCCCACGGATTAGCAGTGAGAAAACGAATTTTTTTAATTTCTTTCAAAGCACTCAGTGCGCGCAGGAGCTTGACAAATGGGGGTAATCCTTTATAGGGGCGGTATTGCTCATGGTTTTGGGGTAGCGTAGCTTTGCGCTTGACAATACTCTCCTTTTCCAGTCCCCAAGAATTAACATTTTGACCCAAAAGAGTAATTTCGCTGTATCCAGCTTTAATGGCTCTTTGCGCGTCAAAAAGAATTTCTTTCATCGGGCGAGATTTTTCTCGCCCTCTCGCATGGGGGACCACACAGTAAGTGCAAAAGGAATTACAGCCTACCGAGATTTGAATAAAAGCTTGAGTTTTATCTTGGCGAATAGGTTCTAAGGCAAAATCTACCAATTGATCTCCGGGACGTACTTCGCTGATAATAGGGTACTTTTTTAGTAATTTATCTTTGTAGCGACTCATACAGCCAGCCAGGACTACATGTGGTCTGCTAGCCGCTGGACGCTGGCTAAACTCTTGCTGCATTTTAGCTAATAAACTTAAAGCTCTGTCATCGGCAGCTTTGCGTACACTACAGGTGTTGATAAAGATTTCTTGAGCTTTTTTCCACGAGTGCTCGGGAAATAGTCCTTGTTGTCTAAAAAAACCCGCTTGTCTTTCGCTTTCTGCCTTATTAGCCTGGCAGCCATAAGTTTTAATGTAGTAGTAAGCCTTAGCCATAATTAGTGGCAATCAAAACTGACTGGTTTAGACCAAGGTGAAAAATTAGCTTCGCTGTGGCAGTCGCGACACAAGGAATAGCTGAATTGCACGTACTTTACCCCACTGGTAAGGTTTTCTACTTTAATTCTTACTCCAGAGTCATTGGTATTAATTTTTTGGTTGTAAAAATTACCACTACCTTGTTCACCGCCGACTTTAATCCAATATTGTCCTGCTTGTTGAAATTTAGCAATATTGATATAAGTAAACCAGCGCTCCCCGCTGCGCTGACATGGTTCCACGTTAATGGCGACTTGATTTTCTGGTGGAGTGAGCGAGAAATTGGTATTGAGGGTAAAGTTGATATTACCAGCTGGAGCAGCAACGGTGGTTTGGCTGCTAGAGTTAACATTTTGCTCGCGTACTTGCAGTTGAGCTTTAATGACATACCACTCTCCTGCATTTACTTGGGAATAAGACCAAAACTGACCGTCGCTTTTAGGATTGTTAATAGTAGTCCAAACTTGATAGTCATTATCTGCTGGCTTTTTACCCATAATTTGTACTCGAGAATCTTTATCTAGAGGACCATTAATGGTAATCCAGCCAGAAACTTGTGTTTGTCCTGTTTGTGGATAGGGAGTTACTTGTGGAGGCAGAATTACCCCTCCTACTTGGGTGGGGGTAGGAGTGGGAGTGGGGGTAGCCTTGGGAGTAACTACTGCATTTTTTGGCTGGAGAGGAGCGGCGGTCGCAGGAGGATGAGCAGTAGAATTGATGACAAAGTTAATTTGTTTATTACCCAGTTTAGCAGTAGCAATGTGATCTGATTGTCCAATGACATTATTGTTTTTGTCTTTGAGAATTGCTTGAAAGCTGTAATTGGTATAAGGATCAATATTGATAATACTAAATGTACTACTGCTGCCAGAAAGATTGAGTGTTGCCACTTCACTAACTTGATTAGCAATGGTTTGCTGAATTAGCAATTTGCTGCCTGTAGGTAAGTAGCCATTAATGGTATATTTGCCTGAGATAGTTTTTAACTCTTCTTGCAAACTACCCGGATCTAGCCCTAAATCATCCCAGGAGACATTAAAATCAACAGGAACATTAAGCGCAGGAGCAGTCACAGTTTCAATAGAACTTTTAGCAATACTCACTCCATTAATGGTTAAATTGCCATAAACTTCATAATTCTCTCCCTCGATAGCATTAGCAAAGCTCCAGGTTTTATCACTCAAAGTTAGTTTTAAGCCAGCATCCTTAAAATTGTCGCTGCTGCCAGCCTGACGCAGCATAATACTAATATTTCCTTGATCACCCTCTTTGGGTTGCAGTCCTGACCAAGTAATACTACCCGAAAGAGTGGCTTTTTTACTGCCTAAAGTAGGTTGATAATTGGGACTGGTTTGATTTTGTTGCCAGCGGAAATACATCCAAATACCAAAACAGACAAAAATTAATACCACTGTACTGATTAACCAAGGATTAATCTTAATCACTCGTTCATTATTGTTGGAGTCGTTTTGAAAAATAGTGCTCATGAGGCTATTATAGCAGATAATCACGGCCAGCTAATGTTTTCGTAGTGGCAAATTTTTTGGGGTAAAACTGTAATTAAATCAAAGCGATAATCATATTTGAGTTGGCTCTCTTGCAAAAAAGCCCAAGCAGCGCGATGAAGAGCCGCTAATTTACGCTCATTTAGGGCTAATTCTGGAGCAACCAAATCATCACGAGAGCGAGTTTTAACTTCAACAAATACCAGCTCTTGATTATTTTGGTCAAAGGCAACTAAATCAATTTCTTCTCTGCCTGCTCGCCAACGCTGAGCCAAAATGCGGTAATTGTTTTTGAGTAAAAATTTTTTGGCAACCTCCTCTCCTTGCCAACCAATTAGATTTTTATGCTGCTGCTGGAGTTGCCGTTTTCTTAAAGTTAACACTCTTCTCTTTAACTTTGCTAGCACTTTTGCCAATTTTGTGGCGCAAATAATACAGTTTGCCACGACGCACTCTGCCTTGACGCTTGCTGACAATTTTTTTGATTGAAGGCAGTGCTAAAGGAAAAATTTTTTCTACCCCAATCCCTCCAGCGCTAATTTTGCGCAAAGTAATGGTTTTGCCTGGCTCACGACCAGAAATAGCAATCACAATCCCTTCAAAAATTTGTACTCTTTTTTTATTACCTTCACTAATTTCTTGGTGAACAGCAATAGTGTCGCCGGCGGAAAAACTATGGTCTTGATAGGTGAAATACTGCATAAAATATCTACTTTCTTGGAATTTAAGAAGCCGATTATATCATGCTTTTACTATTTTTGCCAGCCGTGATACAATCAATTATTATTAATTTGTCAGCCTAAACTTTTGTGTTTGTTTGGGTTTGGTGTGACGTATCTTGTGATCGTCAGGAAAGTATTTATGGAAGACGCTTCAGCAACAGCCAATCCAGCCAAGTTATTTGTGGGTAATTTAGCTTATCGTATTGATGACACTAAACTTCAAGAAATATTTGCTCCTTATGGAGAAATTGTGGAGGCGGTAGTTTTGAAAGAAAAACAGTACGGTCACAGTGATCGTCCTCCCCGCTCCCGAGGAATGGGTTTTGTCACTTATGCTAGTAGCCAATCAGCTCAGGAGGCGATTGCAGCCTTAAATGAGAAAGAAGTTGAGGGTAGAGCAATTATTGTGGAGGTTGCCAAACCACCCAAGGCAAAATTTAATCAGCAAAGAATTTAATTGGCCAAATGTGGTGATTAAAGCACCCTGTTTTGCAGGGTGTTTGTGGTTTTTTGTTCCTTATTAATTAATATTACCGATGTCAAAAGAATATTGCTTTTCGGCTTGGGAGGGTAAAAGTTTTACCATTAATTGTGATGAGGCGTATTTAAGTTACTGTCGACACTTAGGTATAAAATCATTTGGACAGCTTAATGCTCAAACAGGTGAGGCATTGTTTTGGCATTTTATTGATGATTATCAGCGTCACGTTATAGATGAAGACCAACTTTGTTGTTTGTGCAACTGTTTGTACGATGAATGTCCTGGTATTGCTGAAAATAAACATATTGGTGATTTAGTGCTTTTTTTAGGCGACTTAAGTTTTCAATTGCATCATCATCGCCCCGGTGCTAGAGAAAATTTACAAGCTGCCATTGTCAAGCGTCAAGCGATGTTGTCAAATTTAAAATAAATAAATTTACTTCTGCCCGGGTTAATAATATTGAGGTAATAATTGCCAAAGCCTAATTATTTTTGCTTTTTAAGCCAACAAGTGGTAACTGTCAAAGTACTCATTCTTCAAAAATAATTAAATATGGTCAGTAGTACTTTCATGGTGCTACTGTCAAGCGGTAGTAATCACCTATCAAAATTCATAGCAGATTGTTTAAGTGTTGCAACTAAAAGTTAAATATTTGATATTTTTTAACTATTAATAGATTACAATATAGGAGTTTATGCTGAAGTGTTCTCGTTGGAGATTTAATTTTGCCAATAGCAGGTGGCTGCAACCTTTTTTTGTTCGTGACAGGTTTGGTCGCAGTCTCGGTAGCAAGGGCAAAAGAATTATTGTGGTTTTAGTGCTTTTGGCAGCTTTAAGCTTACTAGCTCAAAGTGCTTTGGTGAGCAAACTGTATAATTTGAGCTCTTTGGAAGAAATAGAAAATGAGTTTGTTCTCAATTTCTATCAAACCTATAATCAGCTTTATTACTGGATGTATTATCGCGGTAATTTAGCGGCGCAATTGGCAGACAGTTTGACTACCGACAGTAGTGGAAAAGCTTATTGGCAACAAATTCTCCCCCATTTGCAAATGGCGGGCAATTTAGTCAGTGTTAACTATGGGCAAGTGGGCTCAGCTAACTCTTGGAGTTATCAGTTGGTTAGTAATATTTGGCAGCCGGCAGAAACTAAAGAAAATCAAAATTTTTCTGCTTGGTTTTTGCGTCAAGCTGAATTAGCTGATGGTTTATATTGGCGTGAAGAAGCAGAAAATAGGCAACTAAAATTATTTTGGATTTTTAGTGACGAGCAAAATCGTCAATATTATTTTCAAGCTAGTGTTAATTTTAATTATCAAGGGGTGAGTGATAAATTACGTCAACAGCACAGTAGTGGCATGGCCTTTTTTGCTGCTGGTAGCGAAAAATATCAACTTTTTCCTTTAGCTGATGAGCAGCATTTGGCTGCCGGTAGCCAGACTGCAGATACTAGCTCATCTGCAGTTAGTGTGCCATTTTCATCTAGTTTAGAGTTGGAGCGTTGGTTTTTTCTTCCTCAAGAAATAGATAAAATTTTGCAAAACTCTCAGGCTAATCATCATCTTAATTATTATCGTTTTAATGGAGTGGGTTATTGGATTAAGTCTACTCCAATATTAACCAATACTGCTTTTAGTCGTTTATATTTAGTGGTACAAGAGCGAGCTTTTTTGGGAGTGCTGCAACTGCGCACCTGGATGGTGATGAGCTTTTTGTTAGTTAGTGCTCTAATTAGTGTGGCTTTGTTTGCTTATTATTATTGGCAATATTCGCGGCGTTTTTACTTTACCAACCAAATTAAAGAGATTATCAAGCAAGGGGAGGGAGCGCATTTGGAATTTAAATCGACTCTGCGCTACGATTTGAAAGAAAAAAAACTTAATAAACAATTAGAAAAAGTGGTTTTAAAAAGCATTGCCGCCTTTAATAATAGTGCTGGTGGCATGTTACTTTTGGGGGTTGATGATACTGGTAAAGTGTTAGGTTTGAAAAAAGATTATCAAACTTTGCGCAAAGCTGATAGAGACGGTTTTGAATTGCATTTGCGCTCTTTAATCTCTCAGGCTTATGGAGAAAATTTTGCCTTGCGGCAAATTGAAGTTTATTTTCCTTGTTTGGGTAAAGAAGAAGTTTGTGTGCTGAAAATTAAAAAAGGTCGCCATCCTTTGTATACTAGTGTAGTTGATAAAAATGGTGGGAGCAAAAGGGAAAAATTTTATATTCGCTTGGGGAACTCTTCACAAGCTATTGATAAACCTAGTGACATTATTGTTTATCAGAAAGAACGTTTTAGTTGGTGGGGCAAATTACCTTTTGGTAAATAAATTAGCTGTTGTGTTTGGCTAAATTTGTGTATAATGATTTCCAGGAGGTGGACTATCTTGTCGAAAATGATTAGTTATCACACGTTTGCTCGGGTGAACAGGTGGAATAAGGTTTATCGACACAGTCTGTACACCCAAGTGGTCTTACCATTTGCCATTGCCAGTGGTGAGTCAATTCGTTACTCTACCAATTGTAAAAGCTACAACAACTGGTGGAAGCTAATCAAAGAGGCACTAGCCTGGCAAGGCACCACAGACGGTTAAAAAAGATAGACAAACTGGCGCTGCTCAAACTTGGGGCAGCGCTTTTGCTTTAATTTCTTAAATATCGCTCTATTGGTTGGTCATCAACAAACAAACCCGTAACCACCATGGTACCGTTTTTCACTTTGGCAGTAATATAGATGTGGTGTTCACTATTATCAACAGAATTTAGTCTTCTTGAGGAGATTAATTTTTCAGCTTCTGGAGCTAATTTTTCATTCAGGTAATAGCGATCCACCGGATAATCAAATTCGCCATTAAAGTTGTCACCCTTTAATTTAACATAATCGCTACTAGGAGGTTTGCTTTCACTAAGCCTAGTAATTTGGGCAAAATTACTCCTATCGCTACTCAGTTGAGCATAGCAGTGTTTTTCGCAGGCAGCGGTTGAGAAGGTGTTTGACTCATATTCTTTAGTCAGGATAAAAGTTACGTAGCGACCACGAAAAGCATCGTAGGGATCAAAAGGTCGTACCTTAAACTTAAATTCTCTCCCATAGGCAATCACTAATTGACGCGAAATTATTCCATAAATAGGCACACCTAGCTGCAGCAAAACAATGGCAAATAGAATTAAATAACTCTTTTTCTTCATTTTAACTGTGGTGGGTTAGTTTTTATATTAATGGTTTTAAAATATTTACTCAGTCGCCAGTTAGCAACCAAAAATACCATGCCCATCGCAATAAAAATTAAACCTTTAATTAAGAAACTAAAATCATCATCAAAAAAGCGCAAGGTAACCAGAATACAAATTAGGGCTAAGCCCATGCTACTGGATGATGGGGTTTGCTCTTTAATCCCCCGGTAAAACAACAGAATTGCTAAAGCAACAATAATTAGATTAGCGATTATCCAAATATAATTACCAAATGGGGTGGTAAAATCACTGCGGTAATAAATTGTTCTGTCTGTTTTAAATAAATTGTCATAAGCCATCATGGCACTTAGCAAGCCTGTACTACCAACTAAAGAGAGCAAATAGTAACCGGTAGCAACTTTGTTTTGTTTTTGTGTATGCTTGTAAAGCCAGAGCCCCACTCCCATAAAAATTGCTAAAAAACCAAGAGTTAGAAAAAAAATTGTTTGGGAATTTTCCGTTAGCCACCAAGTATAACTCTTACAAGAATAGCCAATAATAAATAGGATAATGTAGGTAATGTTGCCTACAAAAGCAAAAGGACGCACTGGCAATTGTTGCCTAAAAGCTACGGCAACTGCGGCTGCTAAGGTGCAAAGCACTAAAACAGATATCAGGGGTGAAATTTTCCCCACACTAATGAGCACGTCAGCAGTAAAAACAAATCCCAGCAAAACACTACTCCAATTGATGTAAGCAAAACCAAATCTACCTTTATCTTGATGGCGTTTGATGATAAAAGGTAAACTTAAAGCGGCTAAAAATGAGCTTAGTAGACTAGCAAGTTGTGTTTGCTCCAATACCAATAGTTTAAAGATTTGCTCAAAGTTAAAGCGCCATAAAAGCAGGGCACCATAATAAATTAGCAGTGGTGAGGCGCTGTTGAGTAAATAAATGGTGGGTAAAATGAGTATCGCTGAGAGCAGAAAATAATTATCCAATGACGCGGATAAATGAAAAACTTGGCTGACCATAGCTAAACTCGCAAATATTCCCGCGGTATTAGCAATGGCGGCACCTTCACACCAAGCAACGCTGGAAGCCTTATTTTTGATGGTGTAAAACATTAACAGATATGAAAATACCAAGGGTAGAAAAGCGATAATCATGCGCAGTGTCTCAGGCAGGTTGTCCCAATTAAAGGCTAAAATAGAAACTATTCCCACCCCAATCAGCAAAGCACCAATAACACTTAAAATAATTTGCAGTAAATTTTGACTGTGTTTGGTTGCTTGCGCTTGGTAGCGCTGCTGGAGTAATTGTGCCTGTTGGCTAGAAATAATTCGCTCTTTTTCCCATTGGCTAACTTCAGTTAACAACAATGAGGCGAGCTTTTTATTCATATAAATTCATTATATCAGAAGTGAAAAAAGTTGTCACCATTTTATTCACCACACAGCACAATTCTTTGTTTGAATCCGCCATAGCGTTGTCGTTTTAAGATTTGCTGTTCGTTAATGTTTTGCCAAGACAGTTGATGGGCATGGCAATAGTTTTGTAATTGGCAGTTAAATTGCTGCCAAGTTTGAGCAGTAAGTTGATGAGCAATAATTTGTTGGCGAATTTTTTTGGCAGTTTTGAGTAAATCTGTAGTGGTGGTGGGACAGCGATTTTGCCAACTGGTTTGACTTTGATTGTTCTTCACGCAGTTTTGCAGTGCCACAAGCACCTCTAAAACATCTCCTGCCTCAGCAATTTGCTGTTGTTTGCTTTGGGCAGCTAACATTTCTTGGCATTCCTCAATTAGTTTGTTGGCCAACAGCTCTGGCAACTTTGATAGCGGCGCGATATACCACTTTTCTTGGGGAATTATTTGTTGATAATTATCGCGAATAAGTTTTACTGTAGTCATAATCAGCAAAAAAATAGCACCTGTTTCCTTAAAGAAAACAGGTGCACTGCTTTTAGTTGGCAGTTAGGGGTAGAGGCAAACGGTTGAGCCGCTCCCCCAAAATATGCAGTTGCCATTGGTTTGCTTGTTTCCAGTTGATGAACTGAAAGCCCATCAAATCAGCCAAAAGCACTCTAAAAAACTGACTGGGAAAACTGTGGCATTGGTCTTTGACTACCAAATGCACTTTGTCAATGCTGAAAAGCAGATAATCATCATCTACTTCCAGCTGTTCCTCGAGAGCACTCATGAACGAAGGTTCACGAGTTGGCAGCGGAATAGCATCCCACGAGAGAATGTCTTTCATTACTCGGTGGGAAATTTTTCGCCGACAAAAATTGGTATAGACCACATGTAAGTGAGCATGATAAACACTTTTGGTTTGATTACCATCTTTGTTTTGTCCATGCTCAAACATTATTCGCGCATACTTGCCACCAGGATTTAACACCTTGTCCATAGCACTCAGGTGCTTGGCAATTTCTTGACGATAACTACTGTTAAGCTTCCTGAAAGAAGTCACATGCATTTTCGGTATCAGCAGCAGATAGGGATCGCCTACTACTGGATACATATCTGGAGTGGTAATAAAATTATCCGTTTGGTAAAAAATTGCTTTGCGCAAATCGAAGTTTGGGTAGTAATTGCTAAACCGCTTGGTTAACTCCGTTGCGCCAGCACAAAACAGGCAATCATTGCGCACTGCCAAAACCTCCCTTTCTTAAAGAGCAGATGAGAGGTATTGTAAATTGCCGGCAATAAAAGTCAACTGGTTGTTGATATGGCTAATTATCGATAATTCCCCCTTGAGGGGATAACAAAACGTACTCCCCCCGTAGGGTTAGCTACATCACCGTTGAAACGAGGGATTAAGTGGATATGCAAATGAAAAACAGTTTGTCCTGCGGACACACCGTTATTAATGCCAATATTATAGCCGGTAATTTTTTTATCCCAATTTTCTATGGCTAAACTGATGAACTGCTTGCTTTTGTCTCTGCCCTGCTGGTTGGTAAGGGTGCGCAAATATCCTTGTCTAATTTGCTCATCGCGACAATGGGCTTTGCCTTGATTTAGCATGTCATATAAGCTGGCTGCCTCTTCTGTGTTGAGGCTAAAATAATCTTCAACGTGACGATAAGGAATAATGAGTAAATGCCCTGGATTAACAGGACTCCCGTCGGCAACAGCAAAAAAATGTTGATTAGAGAATAATTTTTCTAAGCGAAAACTCTCTTGACAAAAAAGACAATGCTGCGTTTGATTATCTGGTGTCATCGGCAATAATTTGATGCCCGACTAGGATTCGAACCTAGATAAACAGCTTCAAAGGCTGCTGTCCTGCCATTAGACCATCGGGCACAAGTTTATCTAATAAAGAGATTATAGCATATTTACTCTCAAGGGAGTTGGCTGGCGTGTAGCAAGCAAGCATTTTTCTTTACACACCATTTAGGCACATCGAAAATATGATGCAAATGTTGCCGCTATAGTGTCATCTAGGTCAATACCAATCAACATAATTATCTGGTGCGATATATTTTTTGCAATTTTTGCTGTTGTTTAAGTAGTTTTTTATATGCTCCAGCAATAAGTTGTCTTTTTTCTAAATTTGCTTGTTGTTTAAAGTAAATAAACAACTGTTGCCATTGTGCAAAAGTTAATTGTGACGGTTTTGCCTTGGCTAAACCAAACTTAGCCGCTAATTGCTGTCTTTGTTTTTTGGTAAAAATTGGTTTTAAGGCAAGCATCATATTTGGTTGCCAACGGTTATAACCATAAACTACAAAATCACAAAATTTTTGATAGTCATTGATATTGATTAGTGGCTTTTTCCTTCTGATGATTTTTAGGAGCACGATGTTGACTTTAGGTATAGGTGAAAAGGCAAAGCGTTTGATTTTGCTAATAATTTCCATGTGGAAAATTGGTGCTAATAAAATAGCTATTTGTGTTTATTTTCTTTCAGGAGCAAATCTTAAGGCTGCTTTATCTTGAACAATTAAATAACCACTTTGAAAATATGAATTTTGAGTTAATTTATTAATAATATCTGCGGTCATGGCAAAAGGGATATTGGCAAAAACTTTATAGGGATATTGAGGTAGTTGCCAAGAGAGAAAATCAGCAGCAATTATTTGTACGTGAGGCAAATTGACCAATTCATTGTTTAAGGCATGAGCTAAATTTTTATCAGCTTCAATCGCAATCACTTGCTTGGCAATACGACTAAGACATTTGGTAATTACGCCTTTACCTGATCCAATTTCTATTACACAATCATTCTGACTAATATCACTCAAAGAGAGCAAATGTTTAACTAGTTTTTCTTCGCGAATAAAGTTTTGCCCTGTTCATATGGCTCTTCGGCAGGCAGCATGAATATTTTTTGCGATCATTAACCTATATTATATTAGCATTGTGCCGGGACTGGCATGTTATGAGAGCGTCTCAAGAGGTTATATAAATTAAATTTTCTGATATACCAAATAGTGATTGTCACTACCACTTTTGCCATCGGCTCTAAAGTAATCTTGCTCATGTAGTCCTAATTTAGTTAGCAATTGGCGATAGTGGTTAACTTGAGCTTGGTTGAAATTATGGCAATAGCGCAAATTATTTTTCTCACCCTGCCAAGAGAGCAAATAATCACTGTCGCCTAAATCTGTCACCACCAATTTATTTTTGCCAGCAGTGATAAATTCCCAAAATGTAATTACTAAAATTCCTGACTGAGAAAGTAATTTGCTACAGTCAGCTAAAAATTTTTCTCGCAAATCTTGTCCGGGAACGTGATGGGTAAAGCCTGCCACCATAATAAAATCTGCAGCGGGAAAATTAATTTGCTCATACCATGGTTGACCATCAAGCAGAAGTTGAAGAATATCTAGTTGTTGACTAAAAGCTGGCGGTGCTTTGCCTTTCTCTAAAAGTGGTTGACAGACATCCACCCCTAAATATGCTCGATAAGCAATTTTTTGTTGGTCGAGGTAGTGCTTAAAGCGTAAATTACCCGCAGCTAAATCAAGAATATTGGCGGTAGCAGGAATGGCTAGGCGCCGCCATCCTTGCCAAGGCTGTTGTCGGCTGTGGGCAAAGCTTGAAGTATTGCAGGTATAAAAATTGCGATTTAGATTGATTAAGTGCTGTTTTTGTGGTAATTGCATTAGTTGCAATGATTATAGCATTTGCGCTATAATCATTGGTGCATAAGTTAACAGTTAGAAAGCTGGCGATGAAATTAAGAAAAAAAAGCAAGCGGAAAGTTTTTCAGCGTGGTTTAAGTCCCGCAACTGGCAAGTGTATTTGGGGTTGTTTTACCAAACCTGTAGAAAAAATTTCTACTTGGCATGAATGTTTTTTAATGGCATTATTAGGGGTAGCCTATTTGTTACTCAAGTATGCCACCCGAATTAGTTTGGCTGCTATTTTAGGCAATAACCCTTTAAGTGACCCTCTAATTATTTTAGAGCCTTATATGTTTTTGCTTTTTGCCCTTTTGCTAGTACAAAAATTTTGGAAAAATGGCACTTTGGGGTTTGTGTTGGCAATATCAATCTGTATGGCTACTTTGTGTTTTATGGCAGTTATGGTAGCCATGATGACCGCTGACCCCCAAAGCATGTTTGAGTATTTGGTAATTCTTTTGTTACCCATTAGCATGTTTGCTATTTCGGTTTCAATGGGCAGAAAATATCAACACTGTATTAACTGTTAAAACAGTGCCGGTTTTACTTGCGATATAATATCAAGGACGCTTGAGATAAGCGTCCTTTTGGTATGATAATATGACAGGGCAGCTTGAAAAATTAATAAAGCAACTACTTCATGAAGTTAAGTTGGGAAAAAATGTTGATAATAAGCTATTATTATCACTGCAAAAGCGCTATTTGAAAAATACTGCCAGTAGCAACTCGTTTTTTTCCAAAAGTGAAATCCTACAAGCTTGCTGGCAACTACCAGCGGCAGCTACTCTAAGTGAGCAGCAAAAGGCTCAACTACGCTCACTTTTGCAACTTAAACCTGTGCGTTCATGGTCTGGAGTAACGGTGGTGACGGTGCTAACCAAGCCTTGGCCATGTCCAGGTAGATGTCTTTTTTGTCCTGCTGATGTACGCATGCCTAAAAGTTATTTAGCTAATGAGCCAGGTGCAGCTAGAGCTGAAGCCAATTACTTTGACCCCTATTTGCAAGTTTATTCACGTCTAGAAACACTTCAGGCCATGGGGCATAATTTAGAAAAAATAGAGTTGATTATTTTGGGAGGCAGTTGGGATAGTTATCCACTCCCTTACAGATTGTGGTTTGTTAAGCAACTTTTTACTGCCTTAAATAAATTTGCCACACCATTGGGCAAGCAGCAATTTACACGTTTATATCATTTTTACCAGCAGCTGCATTTTGCCAACGAGAGTTTTATTAGTAATAATTCTGAAAAAAATTTGGCTACTTTTGCCTCTTTTCAAAAAAAAATTAATGCTGGTGTGCTCAGTTATAACCAATTTGTGAGGCAATGCTATTTGGGTTCTCAGCGTGAAGCTTTTTTAGCTAAAAAACAGCGCGCTAATTGGCAGCAAGTTTTTCACGCTCATACTCTTAATCAAGATGCCAAAATTCGCAATGTAGGTTTGGTGATTGAAACTCGTCCCGATTTAATTAGCGAGTCCACCCTGCTTTGCAACCGTCGTTTAGGCTGTACTAAAATTCAAATGGGAGTGCAAACTTTAAGTGATAAATTACTCTCTCTGAATAAACGTGATACTCGGGTGGCGCAAATTGCTCAAGCTTTTTTGTTGCTGCGTCAATTTGGTTTTAAAATTCATGTGCACATGATGGCTAATTTACTAGGTGCCAATGTAGCGAGTGATTTAGCTGCTTACCGCATGTTAGTTACCGATGAGCGCTTTATTCCCGATGAAATTAAGCTTTACCCTTGTGCGCTTTTAGAGAGTGCCCCGGGACTGATGGCTTGTTATCAAGCTGGTACTTGGCAGCCTTATACTAGTGAGCAATTGCTTTATTTACTTGGTGAATGCATTAAAATTACTCCACGCCACATTAGAATTACCAGAATGATTAGAGATTTTTCTGCTCACGATATTGTCGCCGGCAATAAAAAAACTAATTTTCGCCAAGCTGTGGAGCAACAATTGCAACAGCAACAAATTCCGATAAAAGAAATTCGCAGCCGAGAAATTAAAAGGCAGGTAGTTAGCTTAAAGCAATTACAACTAACTGACACCAGCTACTTTACGCAAAATGGCAGAGAACACTTTTTAGAATACCACACTGCCGATGAGCACATTGTCGGTTTTTTGCGTTTGAGTTTACCCCAGGGTGGCAGTGACGCCATGATTAGAGAAGTGCATGTTTATGGTGAAGCACAAAAATTGGGCAGTCCAGGAGAAAGCCAACATTTAGGTTTAGGTAAAAAATTAATTGCTCACAGTGAGAGTATAGCGAAAAAGCATGGTTATGTCCGTTTGCGAGTAATTTCTGCTGTGGGCACGCGCGGTTATTACCGTGAGCGTGGCTTTAGCGATGGTGAGCTTTATCAAGAAAAAGTTTTGTAAGTTAAAAGAATTGGGGATAAAAATGGCCACAGTAATGCCAAACTGGAGAGTTTTATGAGTGGATAAAGTGTTCAATATGTATCTGTCACCATACGCACATATTGCTTTTATCAACTTTTTTTTATAAAATCGTATGGTGACGAGAAAATTGCCTCCTAATATTTCTGCTTCCAAGCAAAAGAGTCATATTTTAAGTAAAGACACAGACAATTTATTGAGACGGTTTTTGCTTGTCAGAAAAATTAGCTTATTAGTGCTCTTAATCACCATTGCGCTAATGTTAGCTTTTATTTTAGCAAATTTCTTGATAGGGTTGGTCATTATCCCATTTGTTTTTATCATTATCTGCTGGGTTTATCGCCAACTCAAAGACACCAATGTGCCTCTTTATGTGATTGTCCTAGTTAGTATTTTACCAGTAGCAGGAGCAATTCATTTAGATATAATTTATGATAATGTTGAGGGTTTTTTTCGTTTATTTGGAGAAACAGTCATGGCAGCAATGTTTTTTGCTTTGGCTTTATTTTTGACGGGTTTAGGGCATTTGTGTTATCAAATAACAATGAAGCGTCGTGGATATCAGCTTTCTGGGCAGCAGGTTTTAAGTAGCTTAGTGGCTCTAGTTGTGGCTTTATTAGCCATAGTGCCGGTGCCGCTAGGACAAGAACGAATTGGGTTTTTTATTGGCTTCTTTATGTACTTATTAACTTGCTTTGATAAAATCACAGGGCGATGAGAAAATTATCTCCCCCTACTCTTGCTGCCAAGCAACAATATGCTCCTTCAAACAAAGGTGTAGATAATTTATTAAAGCGATTTGCAGTTACCAAAAGAGTTAGCTTATTAGTGCTCTTAATCACAGTGGCGTTACTATTAGCTTATATTTTAGCCAATTTCTTGATGGAATGGTTAGGCGAGTTTGTCCTAGGGCTGCTCCCTATAGCTATTCCACTAGCTTTTATCATTATCCGCTTAATTTATCGTCAACTCAAAGATACTGATATCCCCCTTTATGTGATTACCTTGGTAAGTATATTACCCGTGGTGGGAGCAATTTATTTAGACACTGCTTATCATCATTATGAAGGTTTTGATGCTCTTATTATTGTGGCAGAAATGGTGGCAGCGTTGATAGTTTTTGCTTTAGCTTTATTCTTAACGGGTTTAGGGCATTTATGTTACCAGACAGCAATAATAACTAAATATCGCCAGCAAATTTCTGCTTCAATGTTTGCCAGCACAGCGGCAGCAGCAATTATCGTTATTTTCCTAACCGTTATAGTGGTGGCAGTGATGATGAGAGTAGCAAGAGGTGATGATTTTTTATTGGCACCGTTTGATGTGATAGTCAACACCATATCGGTAGTGAGTGCTTTTCTTGGTATTTAGGTAAAAACCTCACTGGTATTGACCATCCTAGCGTGTTTATGCTCATCGGTGTTCAATATGTATCTGTCACCATACGGCCGTATTGTGTCAGATTAATTATTGTGATAAACTATCCGATCGCCATTTAACACGCATGAGTTGTTAAGTATTAAGTATGAGCAAACAAGGAAGGCAAAATGACAGACATTAGAGAGCGTTTATTAACTGCTAACCCATGGAAGTTAATGATAACCTTATCACTGCCAGCTATTTTAGGACAATTTGTGGTGGGGTTTTATGCTTTTATTGATTCGATTTTTGTTGGTCAGCTGGTGGGGACAGCTGCTATGAGCGCAGTTTCTGCTGCCTCGCCTTTTGTGCTGATTAATAACGGCATTGCTGTTTTAATTGGCATTGGTTCAGGCTCGGTTGTTTCTCGGGCGATTGGCAAAAAGGATGTCAAGACAGTCAATAAAATCATGGGGAATTTGGCATTTCTGGTTTTGTTGTTTTCTGCTATTGCCATGGCATTGGGAATTGCCTTTGCTCCCCAGCTGCTTCGTTTAGCTGGTGCCGAGGGTAATATTTTAGAGCTGGGGGTTGCTTATTTGCGTATTATTTTTTTAGGTTCAATTTTTGTTAACTTTATGCAAAGCGCTAATATGGTAATGCGGGCAGAGGGTCGGATGGGGTTAGCTATGGGTATCATGGCGGGCGGAGCCATCCTCAATATCATTTTAGATCCAGTCTTTATCACTTTGCTGCCACAACGTGGTCCACAGGCTGCAGCGATGGCCACAGTCATCTCGCAATTTATCCAAGCCAGCGTGACGCTGATTTATTTTCTCAAAAAGAGTCCGGTAGTGCGTTTTTATGGCATACGTCCGGCAAAGGATTTAATTCCCGAAATACTCTCTGTAGGTGCTAGTGCTATGTTTATGCAGGTTATGATGCTGGTGCAAATGACAGTTGTTTATCACACCGCGGTAAAATATGGTGGCGCAGCACAGATTGCTTTGATGGGCGCCTCGCAGCGGGTGATGCAACTTGCTTTTGTGCCTATATGGGGGATGAGTCAGGGATTACAACCTGCTGTAGGTACAAATTATGGTGCCAAGAATTATCTGCGGGTCAAGCAGCTGGTGAATATCTTTATTATGGGAGCAACTACTTTGGCGGTGGTTTTCTTTGCTATCATTGAGCTTTTCCCGCGGCAAATATTATCGGCATTTATCACTGAGTCAGGGACGGTGGAGTCGGGGATTTCATTATATCGACTGATGTTTAGTGCATTTGCTACTTATGGCCTCCTAATTATGACTCTTACTTATCTGCAAGCTCTCGGTCGTGCCAAATTAGCGGGTTTACTGGTGGTGTGCCGTCAACTGGCACTGGTAATTCCGATGGTTTTACTGCTTCCCATTTTAATGAGGGGGAATGTTTTGGGGGTATGGTTGGCGCTGCCTCTTAATGATGTGATTATTTTAATCATTGCAGTTACTATGCTCCTTCGTGAGCATAAATTGCTTAAAGAAATGTCAAAGGGAGCAGGGGTGGAAAATTATTCTTCTTAATTGACCCCAAATCAATGCAGTCGCAGCAAGGTTTAATTATTCTTTATCCTCGCAAATATCAAGTGCCGGGAGATTGGCTGCATTAATTTTCTCAAGTAGTCGGAGTTAATATTTTTAATTGACTGGTAAAAAAACTCTCTGCTATAATGAATAAATGACAAATGATCAAGCTGAATTTTTAAAACAAACCAAAATTTATCTGCCCCAACTTAAAACTAATTGGCAAATTGAGAGAATTGCTTTTTTTGGCAGTGCAGATATTTCTGCTGAATCCACTTTGTACGCTGAAGTTTTCTCTTGTGCCAAGCATTTAGCTGAAAATGGCAAAATTATTGTTAATGGTGGTGGTCCAGGAGTGATGCAAGCTTCTACCGAAGGCGCACTGGCTGGCGGTGGCAAAACTATTGGGGTAACTTTAAATCCGCCTAAAAACGATATGCCAGAGTTTGAAGGTCAAAGTGGCAAAAATCATTTAACCCTAGAGATTAAAAGTCGCAATTATATTGAGCGGATGTTTGGTTTAATGTCTCAATCAGATTTGTTTATTTGTTTTCGCGGTGGTACAGGCACTCTTTCTGAATGGGCAACTGCTTGGTTATTAGCTCACTTATACTATGGTCATCACAAGCCAATTGTGCTTTATGGTGGTTTTTGGTATGAAGTTATGGAGGTAATTAATGGTAATTTTATGATTGGTGAAAAAGAGCGCAGTGTTTATAGAATTGTGGAGAATAAAGAGCAATTAATGGCAGTGATAGAAGGTATTGAGCGCGAGTATCAAGTACATTTAGGTCATCAGCACAAAAAATAATTTTATGAAAGTTACCACCATTGGTACCGCTTTAGTTGACATTTATTTTTCGAGCTACGATTTTATGCTTAAAAAAAATCAAGGTACGGTCTATTTGTGTCAAGCTTATGGTCATAAAATTGAAATCGACGAGCACCACTTAACTACTGGTGGAGCTGCCAGTAATTGTGCGGTGGCTTTTGCTTTGCGCGGACATGAAGTAGGTATTATTGCTGAATTGGGTCAAGATTATTTTGCTACTATCATTCAAGATGAGCTACGAGCTCACCACATTGATACCAGCCACTTAATTGTGGAGCCGCAAGAAAGCACTGGGTGTAGTGTGATTTTACGTGGTAGCGATGGTGGTCGCACCATTATGGTGTCGCGTTCAGCCTCAGCCATGCTTGATGACTATGATATTGATTTAGATTATTTAGCCGGTCGTGATTGGTTATATTTAAGTAGTCTGGGAGGTAGTTTGAATGCCTTGGCGGAAATTTGGCAGGTTTTCTCCCTTAATGCTAAATTAGGTTTTACTTGGAACCCGGGTAAAAATGAGTTGGCGGCTTTAGTCAGTGGTAAATTGCCTTTGCCCCCGGTTAAAGCTGAGAGTATTTTTGTGGTTAATGAAAGTGAGTGGCAACAGGTTAAAGCCCTCAAGGAGCAAATTTTGGCAACTTTTAAATATGTGGTAGTGACTGCTGGGAGACAAACGGGACAAGTGTTTGTGACAGGAGAGTTTGCAGAGCAAATTGCTCCTAGTAATAAACCTGCTTTTGAAGAAACTGGAGCTGGTGACGCTTTTGGGAGTGCTTTTTCTAGTACCATCATGTATGGGCGCTCATTAAAAGAAGCTATTGAGGCAGGCATTAACAATGCGCAATCAGTGATTGATTACATTGGGGCGAAAAAAGGCCTGTTGGCTTTTTAAGCTTTACCCCATGATATAATGAAGTGGTTATGAGCAAAACAGCTCCTTTTTTTAGTATTATTATTCCCACTCTTAATGAGCAAAAACACTTGCCCTTACTTTTGGCTGATTTGGTAGCACAAAGTTGGCAAGATTTTGAGGTTATTCATGTTGACGGTCAATCTGAAGATAAGACAGTTCAGGTTGCGAAGAAATTTGCCCCATCTTTGCGCTTAAAGCAATTAAGTAGCAAGCAGCGTAATGTGTCAGTGCAAAGAAACTTAGGTGCCAAAAATGCTAGTGGGCAGTGGTTGGTTTTTATGGATGCTGATAATCGTTTGCCAAAATATTTTTTGTTAGGTTTAAAATATCGGCTAGAAAAAAGTCAGGTCGGTGATGAGCGAGTGGTAGATTTGTTTACTACTTTAATTCATCTCGATAAAAATCAGGAGCAATCGCCGCTCAACCGGAGTATAGTTAATTTTATTAATGTGGCGATTAAAACCGCTGCCAAGACCAATCGTCCAGAAGCTTTTGGGGCGATGATTGGTATGAAAAAAGCTGTCTTCTCTCAAGTGCAATTTAATGAAAAATCTCAAGTTATGGAAGATTGCATGCTGGTACAGCAAGCAGTTCGCTCGGGTTATGCTTTCCGTGCTTTTAGTGATCCCACCTATGCTTACAGTATGCGTCGTTTTCAAACCAAGGGTTTGCCGCAAACCGCTTACAGTGGTTTGCGGATGCAAATTAAGCGACTTTTTGGCAGTGATTTTAGCGATGGTGATGATTGTGGTTATACCATGGGTGGTGGGGGTCAATACAATTAATCTATTTTAGTGAGACTTACTATTTCTTTAGGAGTGGTGACTTGACTAATATTTTTATCGTCGCGCCAGCGCACTAAGCGGGGAAAGCGTAGTCCCCAGCCGCTGGTATGTAAGTTAGATTTGGTAATTTCGTCAGCGGCAATTTCTGCTACCAATTTGGGGGTCAGCCACCAATCTGGTTGGAGGTGTGGGTGCACTTGATAAGTGGCTGGTTTACTTTTTTGGATTAGAGGTTGAGTGCGGGCTTTTAATTCTCTAAAATCATCATCACTTAAACCCGTGCCAATTTTGCTAACAGTTAACCAGTCACCATTTTGATTTTGCGTGCCAACTAAAAATGCTCCCACCCCAAAACTGTGTCTTTTGCCTTTGCCAGCATAAATGCCCATCAACATTAAATCTAGGGTATCACGCAGTTTGCCCATTGTCCCCTCTGCTTCTTTAATTTTGACCCAGTGCCAACCTTTGCGGCCACTTTGATAATAACTAGCAGCTCCCTTGGCAACTACTCCTTCCAAACCTTGCGATAATTGTTGTTGGTGAAACTCCCGTAGTGCAGTAGCGTTTTGGGTGCGCAAAATTGGCGGTTGGGTAATTAACTGATTGTTAGTAAATAGTTTTTGCAGTATTTTTTTGCGCTTTTCTAAAGGAGTGTCTAGTAGTTGCTCACCGTTTAAACAAAGGACATCAAAAATATAAAAACGCAGCGGAATATTAACTGAGTTTTCAGTAATATGATGTTTTCTTTTGCGTTTAATCATCTCTTGAAAAGAAAGCAGATTTTTATCATCTTTATTGTAAGCTACTGCTTCGGAATCAAAAATTACTTCTGTCACTTGGTTTAGATAAGGGGGGATTTGTTTAAGTTCGGGGAACATTGAAGAAACATTTTCTAAACTGCGGGTAAAGGCACTCACTTGCCAGTGGTGGGCAATTTTTTTGAGGTGAATTTGCACTCTCATGCCATCATATTTGGGTTCGGCAATGACATCGGGAATTTTCTGGATAATTTCCTTACTGCTGTTGAGGCGTTGACATAAAGCTGGTACCACTGGCACACCCACTGCCAACTGATAATCTTTGTTGAGCTGACTGAGGCGTTTTTGACTGGGCAAAGTTAAAAGTTGTAAATAAGAAACCGCCAGCAAACCAAAATCAGCTTTTTTTTGATAAATTTCTTCTAAAGCTTTGCTTTCGCTTTTGTCTTGCACCCCTACCCAAGAGAGGCTGTCAATCATCGTCATTAAACTAAATCCCAGGCGCATTTTTCCCAATATCATCCGGGCGATAAATTTAGCTTCATTGGCGGTAACTTGCCGCAAAAGTTCGCTAAGTTGTAGGAGCTTTCTCTCTTGAGAACCTAAACCATTTTCTTGGGCAATCTGTTGTAGTTGCCGGTAAACTTCACTAATGCTTAAATTTTGGGGAGTTAAAGAAAGCTGTTGATTAATGCTTTTAATTACTTCACCATAATCTCCTTTTTGACGAGATAATTTTTTGACATAAGTTAGCGCTGCTTCTTGTTCAACATTGCCAAACAAATCATTTTGTTTGCTCAGATGAGCTAGCCCACCAGCGTGATTAATTAAAATTGCGGCACTTTTTTGCAGCATTTTTTCTGATAGACCAAATTCTAGTGAGTCGTAATTGGGTTGTAGTTGTCCTTGAATTAAATTAGCTGTAAACCAAACCTCTTGGTGTTCTAGTTGTGACCAAATTTGTGCTAGTTTTTGGGTAATGGCTAAGCGGGATGATAAGCCCTCTATCTCTTCTAAACTCGCAGCTAATTGATGAAATTGCATTTTTTGATTATACCCTATTTAGAATTTGATTTTTTTGCAGTGTCTAAGTTGTATAAGTTCACTACTTTTGGGAATAAAACTTTTTAATAAAATTTATTGAGGTTTGATATTTGCGTGGGTAGTGTGGTCTTAAATGATTGTCTCCTCCAGCTAGTTACTTTTGTAGATTATGGTTAAGTAAGTGAGAGGATGTAAAAGGTGCTGTCCTTTTACAACTATTTAGGCACTTTTTTTGCTAAGAATTAGGGCATATGGTCAGTAGTGAGATAAATTGATTACTTTTTAGGCAGAGTAAATCTGTAATATAATAGTGGTCATGTTAGCGGTGAAATTAGCCCAAGTGAGTGATGTTGATAATGAGGTTGATGAGTTGGGGGTAACGAGAGCGATTTTACTAGCTCAACAGGCAGCTTTAGATTATCCTGGCAATACTTACCTTTTAGGGGAATTAGTGCCCAATAGTCATGTGACTGCTTGGCTGAATGAAAAGTATCAAATTAAAGTGGTTAAATCTTTAGCTCAAATTCCCGCTCGAGCCACTTTAATTATTAAAGTTCATGGTGTTCCACCAGAAATTTTTGCCCAAGCTCAAGCTAAAAAACTGCGCCTTGTGGATGCCACTTGTCCCCTAGTGAGTCAGTGGCAGCAATTGGTTAAAGAATTAGTCACCAAGCAAGGCAAACAAGTAATTTTTGTGGCAGCGAGTAAAAATCACGATGAAGCAATTTCGGTGAGTAGACAAGTTGATAAAGGTGTTAAGGTAGTACCACTTAGTCAACTAGAAAAATTAGTGATTAAACGCCCTGATAACAGTGTGGTTATTACCCAAACTAGTTTAATAGGAGAAAAAATTCACCAGCAGTTAACTTTATTGAGGCAAAAGTACCCTAATTTAGATATCCGCACTCATCTTTGTCCTGCCATCACCAAGTTTCGTCAGGAGATAGTTCGGCTAGCTGCAGAGGTGGATGTTTTGGTGGTAGTGGGTAGTTCGCATTCTAGTGATGCTGGACAACTTTTAGAAATTGCTTTAAGCACCGGTAAGAAAGCTTATTTAGTGGATACTGCCAAACAATTAAAATCAACCTGGTTTGATAAGTTTGTTTTTGTGGTGGGAGTGGTAGCAGGAATTTCTACCCCCACTTGGATTACTAAAGAAGTTGTATCTGCATTAAAAAAAATTCCCGATATTCACGAAGGCTTTGCTAGCAGTAGTCAAGTTGCAGCTAGTACGGGGCCAATTTTAATTAGTGGCACTGCTACTGGTAGTTGGCAAGAAAATAATGGCAGTCAATCATTGGTTTTGGGAGGTTTGCCTTTCTCTAGTAATGCTATTATTGAGGGCGATTTAGATGGTGACGTGTTGTTGCAAGCTTTGGCGGCAGCACTTAGTAGTCCCACTCTGCTGCCATGGGCAAAAGAAGAGCATGTGGGTGAGAGCGGCAGTATTTTAGATACTCGCATAGTTTTAAAAGAGAGTTTGTCACGTTTATTGCTGGAGAATTATTGTTTGGGGAGTGTGAGTGCTTGTCTAAGTGGCTTTCCAGTGACTTTTAGACAATATTTACCAGTGATATGTGCTAGTGTAGCCAGACTACTAGGTTTAGAGCGCTCCAGAGTGAATTTAAGTTTAGCAGCTGCCAAGACAAAGGATGAAAAAACTTTGTCTCCTGCAAGTTGTTGGTGTCAAGTATTATTGGAGAAAAAAACATGCCAATTATAAAAAATATGCCAATTATGAATACCACTTTTTGTTTTGGTTCCATGGCAAAACTTAATTTGGGCTTATCAATTTTAGGTAAATTAGCCAGCGGAGATTATCGCCTGGATACCGTGATGACGAGAATTCCCCTTTATGATGAAGTTTGTCTTGACTGGCAAAAGCAAAACAAAGAAATTAAAATTACTTGTGATAACAAGAGTGTGCCTTTAACTGGCGCCAATTCACTTTATCAAGCTTATCAGGCACTCCAGCAGCAATTTGATTTACCAGGAGTACATATCACCTTGCAAAAAAATATTCCTGTGGGCGCTGGTTTAGGTGGCGGTTGTTTTAATGCCGGCATTTTAATCAAGCAATTGAATCATCATCTTAAGTTGGGGATTTCACCGGCTAAAATGCGCAAATTTTGTTTAACCCTTGGACCCAATGTAGCTTTCGCTGCCAGCCGCTCTGGTTCTGTTTTTGAGCGCGACCATGGACTTTTTAATATGAAGCCGCTTAACTTGCCTTCGCTGCCGGCTTGTCGTTTGGCAATTGCTTTTGGCGATACGTCTTTAAGTGAGGAAGAAACTTATCGTCATTTAGAAACTATTAAATTTACCCCAGCGGATCAAACCACACTGCTCCAAGCGTTAGAGAGTAAAAATTTAGTCCAAATTGCCCAGAGCTTGAATAATGATTTTACCCAGTTGATGTATCGACGCTATCCTGGGCTTTTAGAAATTAAAGCCCAATTTATGGCTAGTGGGGCTTTGGGTGCTGGTATGACTGGGAGAGGGTCAACTATGTTTGCTCTTTTTCCCTCGGGATATAAAATTAATGTCCCCTTCCCTATTACCACTTTAGAGCTTAAAGAGAAAAAAAATATTCGCGCTCGTACTTAAGAGCTAGTAATAATGGTGACTTCTGGTTTTAAGGTGACGCCAAATTTATTTTGGATTTCCTTTTGCAGGATGTGCGCTAACTGGAGCACTTCACTTTGGGTGGCATGACCAAGATTGATAATAAAAGCAGCGTGTTTTACCGACACCATGGCATCGCCAACTCGTTTGCCTTTTAATCCTGCTTGGTCAAGTAAAAATCCGCTACTTAAATATTTTTGTTCACTGAATTGAGGAAACAGGCGCTTAAGTTTTAAGTTATTAGGCACATTTTGCCAAAAACAACCGGCACTGTGGGCAGTTAATGGTTGGGTGGCTTGGCGTCGTTTACTGGCAAGGTGGCTTTTTTTTGCTCCCAATTGTGGGTCAATTGGGGTGAGTTTTAAAGCTACTTGTGTAATTACCACTTTTTTAGTTTGAAAATCAGATTTATCATAAGCGAAATTCAGCTCACTTTTTTTTAGGGTTAAAAATGCTTTTTTTTCTGGGTCAAAAAAGCGCACCCAGACAATGTGGTCAGCAAAAAAATTATTGCCATAATGAGAATTATTCCACACTGCCCCACCTACACTGCCAGGAAGACTAGTAAACTGCGCTAAGTCTAAACCTTGCTGCAACATTTGTTGGCAAAAAGCCCCCATGCGCTCCCCTGCCCACACTATCACTTGATTATTTTGTGGCTGTGGTAATTTTTTGCTCGGCATCATTTGCATCACCCAATCTAAATCGCTGTCCGGCAACAATACATTGGTAAAGCTGCCAAAAATGTATGGTTGGGTGGCTTGAGGTATACTTTTCCAAAGTGCTAATAAAAGTTCTTCATTGTCGCATTGAGCAAAATGGTGTGCCTGAGCGCCGATATGGAAACTGGTTTTATTTTTTAGGTCAATGTTTTCTTGCCACATTATTTGTCCTTACTTTTGCTAAAGATTTCCAAAAGCATTAATTCTAAATTAAGAAATGGCAGCAGAGAAGCTTGAGGCATAACAGTTAAATTTTTGAGGAGAAAATGAGCCTGATTTTGGGTCAGTAAAAGTTTTTTCTCTCCTCTAACATTAGCTAATAATTGTTGATAAATAAAGTTGACTAATTCAGAGAGAAAAAACTTTTCTTGGGTGCCGGCTGCTCTTAGGTTAGCAAAAAATTTTACCAAAGCTAGGGCGTCTTTTTGTAAAACAATTTTTATCAAAGCGATTAATTGTTCATCTTGATTAGCTCCTAAAGTTTGGTCAACGTGGGCTAAATTAATTTTTCCACGACTAGCAACTAATTGTAAGTATTTAACCGCGTCACGAAAACTGCCATCAGCGCATTGGGCAATTTTATCTAAAGCACTTTCTTGAGCCTGGAGTTTTTCACACGCTACAATGTGTTTTAATGCCTCCACCAATTCAACTTGGCTGGCTTTGGTAAAGTTAATTACTTGACAGCGGGAAACAATGGTGGCGGGAATTTTATGTATTTCGGTGGTGGCTAAAATAAAAATTGCGTGAGAGGGTGGTTCTTCTAAAACTTTAAGCAAAGCGTTAAAAGCTTCGCTAGTAAACATATGGACTTCGTCTAAAATATAAACCATCATTTGCCCCATGCTGGGGGGTAAATAAATTTGTTCTTGCAAAGAGCGCACATCATCAATGCCGCGGTGTGAGGCAGCATCAATTTCTACTACCAAATAGCTATTGCCTTGAATAATATTGGCAATTTGTGGATCACTTAAATCAGGGTCTTGCAAGGCGACTGATTTAGTTTTTTGCTCACTTAAATAAGCACTTTTAATTGCGGCGGCATTATTTTTGCTGTTAAGCATAGCGGCCACAATTCTAGCAGTGGAAGTTTTGCCAACTCCTTTGGGTCCGGCAAAAAGCATCACTGCCGGAAAACTGCCACTTTGGGCTAAATGTTGCATTTGTTCGCGCACTTGTTTTAATTGCAGCTGTGCTAGGCAGCTAGGTCGATAATATCTCTGCCAAGATTTCATGGTTTTATTATATCATCTCACTTGGGGTATAATTTTCCTTATGCCAGAGTTACCAGAGGTAGAAACAGTAGTTAATAGTTTGCGTCCCTTTATTGAGGGGAAAAGCTTTACCCATATCAAAATTAACCACCCTAAAAGTTTTTTATCCACTCATTTGTGCAAGTATTGTTTGCACACGCCAGTAACTTCTTTACATCGGCATGGCAAAATGATTGTGTTTACTTTTGCTAATGATTGGTATTTACTCACCCACTTAAAAATGACTGGTCAGTTAATTTATGCTGCCCCAGGACAATTAGCCGGGGGCGGTCATCCTAGTGCTGATGTGCTCAAGCAGCTGCCAGGAAAACATACTAGAGTGATTTATACGCTCAACAACGGGGCACATTTATTTTTTAATGACCAGCGAATTTTTGGTTGGCAAAAAGTGCTCACGCCGGCTCAATTGGCAGCGGTGTATGCTACCACTGGTCCTGATGCTAATCATCCGAGGGTGAACACAGCTTATTTAAGCAAGCATTTTAGTAAAACCAAGCGCAAAATTAAGCAAGTTTTAATGGATAATAAAATTATGGTGGGGATTGGCAACATTTATGCTGCCGAAATTCTTTTTGCCACTGGGATTAGTCCATTTATGCCTGCCAATCAATTAACTAGTCAACAAATTGCCAGGTTGCAGCAATGTATGAGCAAAATTTTATCAGCTGCCATTGCGGCGCGAGGCACTACTTTTGATGGTCGCTATGTAGACGCCTTAGGTCAGGGCGGTAATTATGAGTCACAGCTGGTGGTTTATGGGCGCGCTGGCAAAAGCTGTCCTCGTTGTGGTAGTAAAATTAGAGTAGATAAAATTGGTGGCCGCTCCAGTTTTTGGTGCTCAGGATGTCAGCAATGATAGTTTTAGCCATTGACCCCGGTTTTGAGCGTTTAGGTTGGAGTGTGGGGCAAATTTTACCATCTAATCAAGTTAATCTTTTAAGTTATGGTTTAATTACCACTAGCAAAACCAAACGGCTTTCACATCGCTACCAGCAAATTTGTTGGCAAATCAATCAACTGCTTGGTGAATTTCATCCTCACGAAGTGGCTATAGAAAGTTTGTTTATTTTCAAAAATCAAAAAACTGTGATGCAAGTTGCCGAAGTGCGAGGAATGTTGCTGGGTATTTTTTTGCAACAAAAGTTGCGAGTTTGGCAGTATTCCCCACCACAAATTAAAGCTGCTGTTACCGGTTTTGGTAGAGCAGATAAAAAGGGAGTAGAAAAATTAATTCGTTTACAATTTTCTCTTGATAAGAGTAGAAAAATTATTGACGACACCATTGACGCTTTAGCCATTTTACTTACTCATGCTTCATCAAGAGGCTTGAGCGAGTTTATATAATTGAGTGAGAATATGATTGGCAGTTTTTTGGTAAGAGAATTTTTCAACTTGTTTTTTTGCTTGTAGTTTGAAGTTATTTTGTTCCTTTGAGTTGAGATGACACACTTTTTTCATTGCTTGAGTAATCTCGCTAATACTAAATGGATTAACCCCAATGCCTGCTTGTCCGGCAGCTTCACTCATGGCGGTATTATGGGCAAAAATAGGTATAGTTTGATAATAGAGAGACTCTAAAACTGGAATACCAAAGCCTTCATAAATACCCAAATTGCAAGTTGCTAGTGCTTTAGAGAGTAGGGCTGCTTTTTGTTTAGCATCGACAAATCCGGTTAAAATTATTTGTTCTCTAGCGCTGCTTTGAGCAATGGTGCGCTCAATTTCATTGGTGAGCCAACCATTTTTACCAGCGAGTACTAAAAGAGTTTTTTCACCTTGATAGGTGCGAGTAAGTTTTTCAAAAGCAGCAATGAGACGAAGAATATTTTTTCTCGGTTGCAAGGTGCCTAAATAGAGAAAAAAGGGTTGGTTAATTCCCAAAGAGCGCAAAATGTTTGCTGTTTGGGTAGGTGTTAATTTGGGCAAATTATCCCCTAGTCCTGGAGGAGCCACAATAATATCAGCACTGTTTTTATCGTAAAAATAGCAAATTTCTTCTTTGGTAAAGTTACTAATGGCAACTACTTTGCTGGCATGGTGAACACTATATCTTGTCCAACTTTCTAACTTAAATAAATCTCTTTTGCGAAATAATTCACTGTAACGCAAAAATGCCAAATCCATCACACTGCTAACATAGGGAATGGGACAGCAGCGTGGCGCATAATGACCAGGAGTAAAAAACAAATCGTATTGAGCACAATTGAGGAATAAATGGGCTGGTAGTCCCAATTGAGTCCAGAGCTTTTGTGGCCTCACAATTTTATAGCTTACTTTAGCACTTTCTTGAGGCATGTCTGGCAATGGTTCTCGGTCAAGAAAAATTGTCAGCACAAAATCGCGGTGGAGTGTTTTGGCAGCTTTAACCATATTGGTGAGTAAGTAGTAAGCATAAGCGTTAGAACCAACTCTACTAGCACAGTTAGCTTCATTGCCGTCGATAGCTAATCTGAGTGGCTGGTGCTTATTTGGCATGAAGGAAATCTTGATGGGCCAATTCATAAATTTTCTTGGTTTCTTTAGCCGTCTTTTTCCAAGAAAATTTAGCTAATTGTTTGGCCATTAAAGCTTGGCGCTCTTTGCGTTTTTTAGCGCTTTCTTCCAAAAGCAATTTAATACCTGAATGAATTTCATTAACCGAATAAGGATTAATCAATACTCCAGCTTTGCCGGCAATTTCTTCGGTAGCAGTACCAAAACTGGTTAGTACGGGAGTTTTATAAGCAAAAGCTTCTAAAATTGGCAAACCAAAACCTTCCTCTAGTGAGGGGTAAGCCAGCATTTGGGCAAAAGCATAAAGCAAGCCTAAATCGTAATCATCAACTGCTTGCAAAATTTTTAAGTTGTTGTGTGCTAATTTTGGTTCTGCCCAACCTTTAGCCCCCACCAGCACCAAGTCAATACTAGTGCGCAGTGGCCACCAAGCTTCAATCAGACGATTAAGATTTTTCCGCGGTTCTCTGGTACCCACAAATAAAATGTATTTTTTATTAATGGTGTATTTTTGTCGTAAACTCATAAAGTTTTTTACGGTTAACTCGCTCTGGGGTAAAAGAGTTTCCATTGGGAGTGCTTCATAAATCATGTGGACGCGCCTCTCATCAAAACCTAAAAGGTTAATCACGTCATCTCTAGTATGTTTGGAAACAGCAATAATATGAGCTTGACGCTTTTTGAGAATTCGCACGCTTTCGCGGTGATGAGTGAGGATTTCCCAATTAGCCATATAAGGATATTTGAAAATGGTTAAATCGTGAATGGTGGAAACTAAAGGCAAATCGCTGTCTGGCGGTTGCAGATAATCCCAGGAGTGAAACACGTCCAGTTCGGGGAAAAGTTTTCTAATGGGATTGAGATTAAGATAATGCCACAGTAGCCAATTGAGTCGATTGGGCATTTTTTGTAGTCGTAGTCGACTAGAAAAAGCAGCCTGTTTTTCTTTAGGCAAAGTGTATTGCAAATCTACTAGCACTCGGTAAAGTTCATTATAGCCACGGGCAGAAGCAGCATAAGGGTAAAGTTGCAAATTGGTTTCTTGGCTTAAAGCAGTAAATAAACACCGAGTATAACGGCTCACCCCGCGATGAAAAAGTAGACTGGTTAAATCAATCCCAACTTTCATATGCGCCTTTCTTGCTTAAGCTTCGCTCGTAAATGCGGACAAAGCCCAAGGTATTATAATCGTAGTCATGCTCTATTGTAAAACCAAAATTAAGTAAAGTTGTTTTAATTAAATTTTTCTCATCAGTTAGCGAGGTGAGGTAATCAAAAGTAATCACTCTTTGATAACCTAAAACTGGTGTGAGCAAAGCTCTAGTTGCCTCAATACTATTTAGATGATAACTGCCTGTTGCCAGAATGGGAAATTTTTTGCTATAAGCTCTTTCATAATAGCGCCAGGGAGCAAAGGCATCGGGGAAAGAAAATACGGCAATAGTTTCAGCAGGTTCATATTTGAGGTGGAGTTCACCAACAGCTTCTCTCCAGGGTTCTTTTTGTAAGCCCTCTTGTTGGTAATAGCTTAAGGTGCCATAAAAATTAATAATTAGCAAAAGAAAAAAAAGTGTCCATTGTGGCCAAGCAAGTTGTCTCCAGTTAGCTCTTTTGCCAAAAATTAACCAGCTGAGAGATAAATACGCTATGGGAAGCAAAAAAATTACTCTTTTAGGTTGAATCAGGGGCACAAAAGTAGAAACTAAGCTGGCAAGAGCGAAAGGGAGTACTAGCGCGAACAACAGGTAGAGCCAAATTTGTTTATCAGCTGTTTTGGCGAGGTGTTTTTGCTGATAAAAGCAGTAAATTAGCAAAGCGGCAAATAGAGTGGTAATCAGCACAAAAGGCATGGCGGTGGCAAAATTTTGTATCGCAAAAAATGGCCAGGTTTTTTGGCGTGTTAAGGTAAAAAATTCCAAATTAATCACTCCAAATAAAAATTTACCAAAAGTTAAAGCTGGTGCTTTAAGGAGCGAAAAACTGACAATATTTTCCCAACCAGGAAAACTTTCTCTCAGCACTTGGCCAGCAGAGAGCTGCGCTAAAAAACTTGGCAGCCAAGGTAAAAAAGCAATGGTGGGAATAAAGATGGCATAAATACTTAAGCGATAAGCTTTTTGGCAGTAGGCTAAATATATGAGTTGACTTAAATAAACAAAAGGATATAGATAAGAAGTGTAAAGACCTAAAATAGTGCAAAATAGGAATAAGAAAAAATCTCTGTTAACAGGAAAAAGGTTGAAAAACCAATTCAGTTTGTTGTCAGGTTTAATTTGATAAACATCTTGACCAAATTGATGAGCTTCTAGTAAAAAAAACCAACTCCAAACAGCCCAACAGGCAGAAAGTGAATAAGGGCGCAATTCTTGAGAAAAAAAGAGATGAAAAGAACTAGTGGCTAAAAGTAAACTAGCACTAATGGCAACTTTTTTGCCAGCAATTTTAATGCCTAAAAAATATCCGCCAATAATAGTGAGCAATCCTGGCAGCAAGGCACCAGTTAAACGCAGCCACCATTCACTTTGAGCAACTTTTAAACTTAAAAAAGTTATCAGGTGTAGTAGTGGTGGTTGAAAGTCATCTTTAATTTGTAGCTGTTGATTTAATGGCCGCAAACTTTCCAAAACTTGGGCAGCTTCATCGAGCCAAAAAGAATCATTCAAGTGAGGTAAGCGTAATATTAAGGCAAGGAGCAAAATTAGCAATAATGGCAGTAATTTTTTACTCCATGACATCAGCTTATTATATCATTGGTTTTGGTGCTGTTTTCCCTTTAATGGCTGGGGAAAATAAAACATAATCATCATTAAGGATTGCCTGAGTGGTATTTTGGCAACTGGAGAAAACCAACTAAAAAGCCAATTAGCTATTGCCATCCCGTTCCCAATTATGATATAAACATAATATGCCAGAAAGATTAACTCTACCCAATAATGAAGCCGCTAACTTTATCGCTCATGCCTCCACTTCTTCTCATGATGAACAAGCAATTAATGAACCAGAGGCAGTATCAGTCACCAACGAAGTGACCGCAAATAATCATGAACGCGATCAAGAATTAGCTCATCTACAACAACTACTTACTAGTGATGTGAGTGGTAAAAAAGTTATTGATAGCTTGAGTGAATTTACCCATTTGTCGCACCAAGAAATCGCCGAGAAACTAATTGAGATGGGTAAAGGTGGGGATGTAGCTGAAAACTTAAATAAATTCGTCGGACTCAATCACCAAGAGATTGCTAATAAACTAATTGAAGCAGGTCAAGGTGGGGCTGTAGCTTTTAACCTAGATAAATTCACTGGTCTCAACCATCAAGAAATTGCTAATAAACTCATTGAATTGGGTTGGAGAAAGGCTGTAACTGCTAACTTAGACAAATTCACTGGTCTCAACCATCAAGAAATTGCCAAGAAACTAATTGAGATGGGTAGAGGTGAGGATGTAGTTTTTTACCTAAATCATTTCACCAATCTCAATCAAGAAATTGCCATCAAGCTAATTGAGATAGGTGAAGGTGAGATAGTAGTTCGTCGCCTAGATAAATTTATCAACGTTAAATATCAAGAAATTGCTAATAAACTCATTGAGATGGGTAAAGGTGGGAATGTAGCTGCTTACCTAAATCACTTCACCAATCTCAATCAAGAAATTGCCGAGAAACTAATTGAGATGGGTAAAGGTGAAGATGTAGCTAAATACTTAGATAGATTTACCAATCTCAATCAAGAAATTGCCGATAAACTAATTGAGATGGGTAGAGGTGGGAATGTAGCTGCCAACCTAGATAAATTCACCGGACTCAACCATCAAGAAATTGCCGATAAACTAATTGAGATGGGTAGAGGTGGGAATGTAGCTGC